>DASTBJ010000595.1:0-23175 GCA_035712125.1 Terriglobia bacterium | reverse complement strand
AGGGGGCACGCCCGGATACCCGGCACGGCATTACCGATGAGATCCGCGCGATGCTCGCAGGAGCGAGTGACCGCGGCGACAACACGCGCATGATTGAACGTGTGCTCGATTTCTCCGAGCGCCAGGTCAAGGACGCAACCGTTCCGCGTCCGGAAATCATCGGTCTGGAAATGGGCACGCCGCTCGAAGAGATCCTGCACACGGTTGAAACAACGCGATACACGCGGTTCCCCGTCTATCGCAGCACCTTCGATAATGTCGCCGGAATCCTCCACGGCAAAGATCTGATGCCGTACATCCATTCCCCGCGGACCTTCAGACTTTCTCAATTGCTGCGCAGGCCTGTTTTTATCCCGGATACGGCAAAGATGGATAACGCGATCCGGATGCTGCAGAACGCACAAACGCACATGGGAATTGTGGTCGACGAGCACGGCGGCGTCATCGGCATCGTCACCGTGGAAGATTTAATCGAACAGATCGTCGGGGAGATCCAGGACGAGCACGATGTCGAAGTGGATTCTGTCGTATCCCACACGGATGGCAGCAGTCTGATCGATGCCAGTATCTCCGTGAGAGAACTGAATGAGCGCCTCCCCCTGGAGATCCCGGAGTCCAGCCAGTACATTACGCTCGCCGGATTTCTGTTACGTCAGTCCGGAAAACTTCTGAAAGAAGGCGATGAAGTGAAGTGGAATGGCCACGCTTTCCGCGTCGAGCAGGTAATGGGCCGCCGCATTATGAAAGTGCACCTCGCACCATCACTCCCAGTCCCTGTGGCGGAGGCTGGGAAAACTTCTGAAAAAAGTTCGGGAAGGTCTTCCTGACGCATTCCGGGTTCCGGATGTGGATTCCGGGAACCGCCAGGCCCAGCATCGCAAAGCACATCGCCATCCGGTGGTCGTCGTACGTTTCAATTTCGGCGCCATGCAGGGGGCCGGGGACCAACCGTAAGCTGTCTCCTTCCTCGAACACATTCGCTCCGCACTTCTTCAGTTCCGTGTGTAGTGCCTGGACTCGCTCGCACTCCTGAACGCGAAGGCGGCCGAGATCCACAAACGTTTTGGGAGCGTCGGCGAAAGGAGCGAGCACAATCGCGGTCATGATGCTGTCGCCAAGGTCGGTCCGACGCGAAATCCGGTCAGGGAACCCTCGCATCATCGCGGGAAACCTCGCGTCGACCTGCGACGACTCTTCGGTCCAATTCGCGACGCGGATGGTCGTCGGGCGCGTCCCTCTCTGCCTGCCGAGCAGCCAGCCGGCTCCCCAGAAGTAACTGGCGCTGGACGCGTCGGGCTCTACATTAAACGTCCCGCCAGCGGAAGGAAACGCAGCAACGACGTCTGCAGTCAGCTGTACGTGGGGTGACTCCTCGACATCGTCGCCATCAACCGTAACCTGCCATTTCCCGTGCGGGGCAACAAGCAGAAGTGCGGACGCAAACTGCGAACTGTCCTGGATCCTGACATTGCATACCGTGCCGGGCCGCGGACCCGTGCCGTGAATGGTCGCCGGCAGCATCCCGGTGGAAGACTCGACGCGGTATCCCAGTTGTCTCAGGGCGTCAAACAGCGCTGCCTGAGGACGTTCATGCATTCGCGGGGTTCCTACCAGCCGGTAGCTTCCCTGTCCCAGGCACACCAGGGCGGCCAGGAAACGGGCCGCGGTCCCCGCGTTTCCAACAAAAAGTTCGATCGGGCTTTCGGGAGATCCCCCTCGAGCCAGGATGCCGCTTGTTCCCCGGACCGTGATGGTGCGGTTCGCGGACTCATCGGGATCAGCGGTCACCGAGATCCAGATCCCCAGAGTCTTCAGGCAGCCCACCATGGCTTCGGTGTCGTCACTCCAGAGAGCGCCACGCAGGATTGTCGTGCCCGAGGACAGCGCCGCAAGAACCAACGCGCGATTGGTGATGCTTTTCGAACCGGGAACGGAAATTTCAGCGGAAATGGGGCGCTCCGGGGGAACTATCTCAAGCAAACGGGGCAGGATCACGCTCAAATCGTAGCATGCGATTGACAATTGAAAAAACCTCATGTTACCTAGAGTCAATGACTTTGCGACCGGCAAGGACCTTCGAGCTTACGATTCCCAGCAAGCTGGAGGAATTGGAATCAGTACAAAGGCTCATCAGTCAGGCGACAGCGGCGTTCGGGTTAAGTGAAGACATGGCTTACTGGATGGAACTGACCATCAGTGAATCGGTCATTAACGCTATCCGCCACGGAAACCAGTTTGATCCCTTAAAGAAAGCCCGTCTTGCAATTTCATTCGACGGGGAAAACGTCGAGGTCATCGTCGAGGATCAAGGCAGTGGTTTCAGCCTGGACGAACTCGCCGATCCCACACGAGACGAGAATATCCTGAAGCCGTGCGGCCGCGGCATTCTCATCATCCGATCCTTTATGGATGAGGTGTCCCTCTCCCCGCGAGAAGGTGGTGGCACGAGGCTTCACATGCTGAAACGGGTCCCGGATCTGACCACGTGAGTGCTGTTATCAAATCACGACAGCTGGACGACGTCGTGGTCCTCGATATCAGCGGCCGAATTACCCTCGGCGAAGGAACAATCACTCTGAGGGATGCACTGCAGAAATTGTTGAATCGGGGCGAGCGGAAGGTTCTGATGAACCTCGAAGATGTGGATTACGTCGACAGCGCAGGCCTCGGCGAACTGATCACCGCCTTCACGACTGTCCGGGCGCACGGCGGGCAACTGAAGCTTCTCAAGCTAACCCATCGAATCCACGACCTGCTGCAGATCACCAAACTGCTTACGGTCTTTGACTCATTTGACAACGAAACCGAAGCCATCAAATCGATGCGATAAAGTCCGCATCACGCGGCATTGACTTCAATTGCTTTTCCCTTCGCCGAGTCCTTCTTGGGAAGTGTGATCGTCAGCAGGCCATTTCGGAACTCTGCCGTGATGTTGTTGTCGTCCACAAACGCCGGTATGGCGAAACAGCGACAAAAGCTGCCATACGCACGTTCCATGCGATGGTAATTCTCCTTGTTGAACTCGCGATCCCTTCTTCGTTCGCCCTTGAGCGTCAGGATGCTGTTGTCGAGCGAGATGTGGACGTCTCCGGCTTCAACGCCAGGCAATTCGGCCTTGATGGTAATTCCGCGATCGGTCTCCAGAATGTCCACGGCCGGTGCCCAGTCCCCTGCGCCGCTGATTCCGTCGGCTTCAAGAAGGTCGTCGCGTCCGAACATGCGGTTCAGGCGGCTGGTCACACCGCCGAACTCGGGGAATAGCGGATCCGGTCTCATGCGAGCCATGATTCATCTCCTTCCATTAAAAGAGGCCATGCACTTTCCGAACCATAGACAACTCGTTGATTCGGGAGTCTCGGACATCAAAAGTTAATGTTTCGGAACAACACAATGGTCTGAAAAGAAGCAGCCCCACGCACAGTCGGCGGCCCGCACGACTGCCATCTTGTCCGTCCGATCAAATCACAACGGCCGTACTTTGTCATCTTGGTCCGAACCTTCCCGATCGTCCTCGCGCAACTCATTGCAATTTCAGCATTACACAATTGGTCCACAGAGTGCGTCAGTGAGCGCGGATTCTTACGCTGGAGGCTGTCACCATGAAGGAAGAACTCACTGGCGCGGATTATCTATACTCCGTAAAGATTGGCACCTTGCTCGGTTTTATTGTCGGATGGTTCATCGGCGTTGCGCTGTTGCTGTATCTCGGGTCCCAGGAACTCAATAACTGGCCGTGGGTCGGGTCCATTCCACTGTGGTATGGGATCGGATGGGCTACCTACGGATTCATCATTGGTGGTGGCGGGCTGTTTGCGCACCTTGGCAGGGCTACGCATGAAGAGCCCGAAATCGCGGTTGGCCATCTGACACCGGTCAAGCCGGCTGCCTGAAAGAACGCACGGTCTCGACGACCTTTGCGTGAAGTGTGCCGTTCGTGGCAATGACACCGTGAAGATTTCGTGTTTCAGCCACGTTGTAACGGAATGAATTGCCAAGGGCATCCGTTATCGTACCGCCGGCTTCACGCAGGATGGCTTCGGGACCGCAGGTATCCCACAGACTGGTGCCTCGCCCCTGGATGTAAACATCGGCCTGACCTTCGCAGATCAGTCCGATCTTGATGCCGATACTGCCGGTTTGGATGGTGTGTTCGATGCCGAGCTTTCTCCGGATGGCCTCCGTCGTGCCCGACAGATGCGACCGGCTCAGCGCCATGGTGGCATTCGCAAAGTCGGCAGCGTCGGAGACCTGCAGTTGCCGCGTCATCCCTCCCTGAGAGTGGAATGCTCCCTCACCCGGCGCGGCACTGTAGAGTTTGCCTTCCGTGGGTTGATAAACAACCCCAAGCCTGGCCTCGCCGTTGAAGGCCAGACCAATCATCACCGCGAACTCACCACGGCGTGCAATAAACTCTTTTGTGCCATCCATCGGATCGATAACCCAAACCCTCGGATTCTCGAGCCGCCTTAAATCGTCTTTCTCTTCTTCGGAAAGAATGGCATCGTGGGGAAACAGCCTGCGCAGTTCTCCAACAATGAACCGGCTTGCTTCCCGGTCAGCAGCCGTTACCGGGTCGTTCTTGCCCTTCCATTCGACGGAGAGTTCGCCGGCATAATGTTTGAGGAGAATCTCTCCGGCCTGTAGTGCGAGATCTTTGGCGGTCTGGAGTTCCGGGTTCATTTTATGGACGACTTCTTTTCGACTCCTGAGATTGAACGTTACCTGAAATCGGTGACGGGGTCATCCGCGCGAATCGTGAGGATGTCCGTTCTCGCCAAACCAGGCAAAAAAGAACTAAAAGGTTACGGCTACGGGACCCCGGTCCTGATCGAGTATGACCTCGGCGGCAAGCTTCAGCGTGCGGTGCTCCATACGATTCGTCCGGGGCCCTTCGGTCACGAGCACATGTCCGATAGAGCGCAGAGCCTTCTTTGGGACCACGGCGCTTTCAATACGCTTCCCCGGCACGTCCGTTCACTGGATGTGGGCGCGTTTCGGCGCGACAAGACGGCAGTTTCTCTCGGGGATGCCGAAGAGTTCTTCACGCTGACAGAATACGGTGAAGGCACGCCATATGCCTCGGACCTTGAACGGATGCGCGATTCCGGCAACCTTCTTGATGTGGATCTCGCCCGTACGGACGCTCTATGTGACTACCTGGCGGAGATCCATGCCGTAAAGGGGCAAGATCCCGGACTCTACGTTCGCCGAATCCGAGAACTTGTCGGACACTCAGAATGCATCATGGGTCTGATCGACAGCTCTCCGCCTGAGGCAATGCTCGTCTACGGCAACCAACTTGCCGATCTGGAGAAGCGATGCGTGGATTGGCGCCTCAAGTTGAGGGGACGTGTCCACCGCCTGCGCCAGTCGCATGGAGACTTTCACCCCTGGAATATTCTTTTTGCTCGTGAAACAGACCTCTGCCTGCTGGATCGATCGCGCGGGGAGTGGGAGGATCCTGCAGATGATGCGACGTGCCTGACAATGAACTATGTCTTCTTTTCGCTGCAGCGTTCGGGACGCCTCGAGGGTCCTTTTGAAAAGCTGTTCCGCCGCTTTTGGGATCGCTATCTGCAAAAAACAGGCGATGCGGAAATCCTCGAGGTTGCGGCACCTTTCTTCGTATTCCGCGGACTCGTGATGGCACACCCGGTCTGGTACCCACAACTCGCCGAAGGCCATCGCAACAAACTGTTTCGCTTCATGGATGCAGTTCTACGTGTGGATCAATTCAATCCCGCCGAGGTGAACCGTTACCTCGATGCGTGAGCAGACGAAAGCTTTTGCCGTCTGGATAACGGGCCTTCCGGCTTCCGGAAAGTCTTCACTTACCGCGGCGCTGGTCCGGCATTTGGAATTGAAACAGGTGCAGGCTGTTGTGCTCGAGTCGGACGCGCTGCGGAAGGTCTTCTCGACAAATCCCCAATACGACGACAAAGAGCGAGAATACTTCTACAGCTCCGTTGCATTCATCGGTAAAGTGCTGACAGACTGCGGTGTTTCAGTAATCTTTGACGCGACCGCCAATAAGCGGGCCTACCGGGAACCTGCCCGTAAAGCTATTGCACGATTCTTAGAGGTGTATGTCGACACTCCTCTGGAGGTTTGCATACAGCGCGATCCGAAAGGTATTTATCGCAAGGCTCTGCAGGGCGAGGGTACAAACGTTCCGGGGCTGCAGGCCAGTTACGAGCCTCCCGAAGCCCCCGACTTCGTGTTCCATGGGGATCAAAATCATGCCGAGGAGGCAGCGGGTCGAATCGTGGAGATTCTCGAAAAACGAGGCATGTTGGTCAGGAAATGAATCCCTTGCTGAGGACGGCGGACGATTACCGCGATGATTTTCGAAAAGCCTGGAACGACGCGCGCAGTCACCTGGATGAAAAGAGTATTCATGATCTGCGTGTTGCGACACGCAGGATGAGTTCAGCACTTCTGCTGCTGGAAACGGTCCTTGAGGAGGATGGGGCATCAAAGGCACGACGCGGTACCAGGCGTGTGATTAAAAAACTCGGCCCGCTGCGCGATATTCAGGTCCAAATCACGCTCGTGACGAAGTGGAAATCCACAGACAGTGTCACCCGCTTTCTCGGATGGCTCAAGGGGCAGGAGGAGCGTCACAAACGACGAGGCCGGGATTATCTTGCTGCCCATCGCAGAAAACAGTTACTGCAGGAGCTGAAAGACTTCCTACGGAAAGCTGAAAGACGACTGAAGAAGATTCCTCAAGCCGACGTCCAGGCCAGGCTCGAGACGGCGCTCGCGCAACAGCGCCGTAATGTGGAAACAGCGCTTCAGAACATGACCCCAAGAGACCCCGTCAGTCTCCACACGCTGCGTATTGCTTCCCGGAAACTGCGTTATTGCCTGGAGGCCGCTGCCAGGGTCGCCGGCGCCCCGTCACCGTCGGAGATCGAAAACCTGCGCCGAAAACAAACTGAGCTCGGCCAGCAGCGGGACCTGCATCTGCTTGACGAAGAATACAAGGAGTGGCAAGCGAACGGGGCGGCCTGATTCAGTTCTGCCGGACCCTGGGCTCTGCTTTGGTCGGCTTCGCCACCAGAGGTGTTTCGCGAAGGATCCGAGACGGTGATAGCTTCGGGAACACCCCGAACTTTTGCACTGTCGATGCAATGTACGCCGACATATCTTCGACCGAGTCCGTATAGTACAGATACTTCATGTCCTCCGCATTGATGGTGCCTGCGCGCAACATGTCGTTCAGCTGGGCGTGGAGTTTCGCGTAGTAGTCCTGCCCCATCACGATGAGCGGAAAGTTCTGGATTTTCCCCGTTTGAACCAGCGTGAGGACTTCGAAAAACTCGTCCATCGTTCCGAAGCCACCCGGCAGAATCACAAAAGCATACGAGTATTTAAACAGCAACACCTTGCGCACGAAGAAATAGTCCATCGTCACGTAGCGGTCCAGATACGCGTTTGGCTCCTGCTCCATCGGGAGATGAATATTGCAGCCGATAGACAGGCCACCGGCCTCTTTCGCGCCCCGATTTGCCGCTTCCATAATTCCCGGGCCACCTCCGGTCATCACCGTGAATCCGAGATTTGCAACGGCGGCGCCCACTTTTCGCCCCATGACGTAATACGGATGCCCCTCCGGAAACCGCGCGCTGCCGAAGACGGTAACGCACGGTCCGCTGAAATGCAGGGCCCGGAAGCCGCGGATGAATTCGATAAGAACCCGCCACACAAAGCGCAGTTCGCGCAGCCGCGAAGTGGGGCCGGAATAGAAGGCCTTGTCGTTATTTGTGGTCACTCGATTCAGCCGCCGATCAGTCGCATGAACGCTTCTTCGATGCGGTACTCGAAATCGCCCAAGAATTGGAAGTATTGGTTCAGTCGAGTCATCTGGCCCGAAAAGATCAACACTCCAACTCCCAATATGAGAACGCCACTGACGATCTCGAGAGTACGAAAGTGTCTCTTGAAGCGGTTATAGAAGGACAGGAATCGGTTAAGGCCGAGGCTGGTCATCATGAACGGCACGCCGAGACCCGCGGAATAAATAAAAAGCAGAAACATTCCCCTGACAACGGTTTCCTGCTCGGCAGCAAGACCAAGAACACTGGAAAGAATCGGACCGAGGCAAGGGGACCATCCGAGAGCGAAGACAAGCCCCAGTAGGAGAGAGCCAATCATACCGCCCGACGTCTTTACGCTGTGCAAACGCGTGTCCTGATAGAGGGCGCGGATTCTGAAGACGCCCAGAACGTGCAGACCAAAGACAATCATGACGATGCCGGCGATTTTCATCAGATAGGGCATCCTCGTAAGAAGGAACTTCCCTACTGCTGTAGCGGTGGCACCCAGGGCAATGAAACTGATGGTGAAGCCGGCGATAAACATCAGCGAACTCAGCATCACCGACCGCTTCAGCGCGGCATCCTCGGCTTTTCCCTTCAGTTGCTCCAGCGAGAACCCGGAAATGATGGAGAGGTATCCTGGAACCAATGGAAGAACGCAGGGGGATAAAAACGAAAGAAGCCCGGCGAAAAACGCCGTGACGATAGCGAAACCTATAGAACTGTCCATAGATGCATCAGTCTAGTTCGCGCGTCATCGTTCCACAACAACCTTGGCTGACGGGACTGCCAGACGCAGCAGGCGACCCTGCTCGTCTACCGTTGCTTCCAGTTTTACCAAGCCGACATCGAGAGTGTAGGTTCCCTTCCCCAGGGCCTTCACTTTGGCCAATCCGACCTGCATCTCCTGCGGGACAAAAATAGCGAACGACTCCTCGGGTAGTCGAAGGCGGTAAAGGAGCACCATGTAGTGGTGAAAGAAATTGTTGTCGATGATCGACGCCCCGGGCGGATAACGGAAGTCGGTCGCCGACTCCTGGCCGTTCTCAATAACGAACAGTTCGCCGGTCCTCTTGGGATCCACGACGACGCGAATGGTGGCCTTGCCACGTGAGTACTCGTAACTCGTCGGATTGAGATTCTGATCCAGTTCCATCCGGCTGGTCAGCGATCCGGATTCCCCATCCAATCGAGTGCGGCCCTCAACGGTATAGCCGTTGTCACGGGCGCGGATGGTGAATTCCTCCGTTCCAATCGTGCGGCCGTTTTGCTTGATCGTGAATCGCCCGGTCTCAGAAACAACAGGAGCCAGCAGCAACAGGGCGGTCAAAATAGAAGCGGTCATAGCGTGTTAACCCTCTCCAGGATCTCCTGAGCAATCGCATCAGGTAATCGATTATCAGTCAGTACATGAACTCGTGCGAGCTTGTAGGCGGGAAGACGTTCCGCGTACAGACGTTTAGCGTGTTCCATATCGGCCAGCAAGGGCCGAGTCCCATCCGGGCGAACGCGCTCACGGATGGTTGAGAAGGAAGCGTCAAGCCAGACAGCCACACCACTCGCATCGATGAGCTTGCGGTTCTCCGGATCGATGTAGGTTCCACCGCCAAGAGCAACAACAGCCGCCGGACCCTGAGAAACGCGTTGGAGGTGCTCGCGCTCCGTTTGGCGAAAATGCGCTTCGCCGAAGCGCTCGAAAATTTCGCGCACCGGCAATCGCTCCGCTTTTTCAATTTCAGTGTCGAGATCCAGGAACGGTGTCCGGAGTTTAAGAGAAAGTTCGCGCCCGATTGTGCTCTTTCCCGCTCCCATGAATCCGACGAGGTAGATGCGGACCATCGCTATGACTATACGACGGTGCCTTCCGGAAGTAGCAAATTCAGACACATCCATTTCAAAGCCCGCGATTGGTCCAATTTTTCAAAACCTCGTGCGATGATACGACCCCATGGCCGAGTATCAAAAATGGGCGCGTAATGCCTGGTCACAGAGCATGCCCTACGCGCAGGAACTGTTCAGCAACGAAAATTATGTCTATACCTCCGCTGTCGCGATGAACGCGCTGTTCGCTTTCACCCCTTTCGTCATTCTGATGACCTCAATCCTGCAGTACTTCTTTCCGGGCGCAGGCATCGATCTGCTGGTGTACGACATCCTCGAGCAATATCTTCCGTTTACGCATGCTCCTGCCCCGCCCAACAATCAGAGCGATCTTGATTTCATCATCCGCAACCTGAAGGCGATCTCCGCAGGCTTCGGAAAGGCTCAGTTCTTTTCGTCATTGCTGTTGATCTGGTCCGTGGCGAGTGTCTTCATCCCTCTGGAAATGGCGTTGAATCGCGCACTGGGAGTGCAGGAATCGCGCGGTTTTTGGCGAAGTCAGTGGCTGGCCCTAAGAATGGTCGTCCTGCTCGGAGTTGTCGCGTTCACGTTCATCCTTGGAGCATTTGCCACTCAGTGGGTGCTTGGCCTCTTCATTCCCGACGGCTGGGTCACTGTCAATGCGATCATTAATGCCATCAACATCAAGGTTTGGATGGTTCCGTTAACGCTGCTGGTATCCTGCATCGTCATGTATACCGCACCCAACACGCGGGTGCCGTTTAAAGATGTATGGCCGGCCGCTATCTTTACCGGCCTGCTGTGGGAGATTTCGAATTATGGATTTGTTGTAGCCTTGCCATACATGGGCTTGCACGCGATATTTGGTCCTTTGACGATCGCTGTGGCCTGGATGACCTGGGTTTATGTCGGCGGATTGATTCTGGTCCTTGGCGCCAACCTGATGGCGAAACGCGCCCTGGCCAATCAGGTAGAAAGAATGAAGGAGGCATTATGGAATTTCAGCAAAGAGTTGCCATCGTAACCGGAGGCAGCCGGGGTATCGGCCGGGCGATTGTTGAAGCGCTGGCGCGAGAAGGCGCCAGAGTCGCGTTCACCTACGCACAGAACAAGGCGATGGCTGATGAGGTTGCCAACGGCGACACGATCCTGGGATTTCAAACCAATGTGACGGACTTCAATCAGGCCAAGGACTTCGTGAAGCAGGTAAAAGAAAAGTGGGGATCTGTGGACCTCCTTGTGAATAACGCAGGGATTACCAGAGATAAGCTTGCCGCACTGATGAGCGAAAAGGATTGGGACGATGTGCTCAATACCAACCTGAAAGGCGTGTTCAACATCACCAAACCGGTGATCGGCCAGATGATCCGCCAGAAACGCGGCGCAATACTGAACGTCACGTCCATCAGCGGAATCATCGGCATGGCTGGCCAGCTGAATTACTCCTCGTCTAAAGCAGGGCTGATCGGATTCACGAAAGCGCTGGCAAAGGAGTTAGCGAGGGCGAACGTGACGGTCAACGCTCTCGCGCCGGGCTTTGTGGAGACCGATATGACGGCGGTGCTGAACGAAGAGTACAAGACGAAGGCGCTGGAACAAGTCCCCCTGGGCCGGTTCGCAAAGCCGGCTGAAATCGCTGACGTTGCTTTGTTTCTGCTATCCAGTAAAGCAAGCTATATCACCGGGCAGGTGATCCAGGTTGATGGTGGACTCGCCATTTAAGGTCAGAGGGTCTTTCCAAACTCGATTTTCTTTTGGGCCTGATACTTTCCTTTCCGGTCTTTATAAGAAGTGGCGCAAGGTTCATCGGACTGAAAGAACAACACCTGACACAAGCCTTCGTTGGCGTAGACGCGAACGGGATTGGGCGTTGTATTTGCGATGGATATCGTGACAAATCCTTCCCATTCGGGCTCAAAAGGAGTGAC
This sequence comes from Terriglobia bacterium, assembly GCA_035712125.1. Lineage (GTDB taxonomy): Bacteria > Acidobacteriota > Terriglobia > 20CM-2-55-15 > 20CM-2-55-15 > DASTBJ01. The sequence continues at coordinate 11,582 of DASTBJ010000595.1, read as the reverse complement.
GTTGACTAGAATTCCCGCGCGTGCGTAAGTGGATTTCCCGACGCACAGGGTCAGCACGTCGCGCGGAATCCGAAGATATTCGACGGTACGGCCTAAGGCATAGGTATTGCCGGGGATATCGCAGGAGTCGCCGTGGTGATCACGGTAAAACTCCGGGGGAATGACCTTTGGATTAATGAGCACACCTGCAGGCGGGTTGAAAATTTTGAAGTCTGAGGCGAGCCGCAGGTCGTAACCGTATGACGACAAACCATACGAGATGCGTCCCTCGGAAACCTGGCTGGCCGCAAATGGCTCGATCATATTCTCCCGTTCCGCCATTAGGCGAATCCACGAATCGGCCTTAATTGACATTGCCTTATTCCTTTCCCCAATGTTAAAAATACCGGTGTTGCAATAAGATACGGGACCCGCCGAGACTATCAGGAGGTTTGCCGGTGATCAAACTGGATCTTGTGAATCAGATCGTCGAGCGCACGGGCGTCAGCAAAACCAAAGCTGAACAAGCGGTCGATACGATCTTTAACTGCATGAAGGATGCTCTGAAAGCTAACGATCGCATTGAGTTGAGAGGCTTTGGAGTCTTTTCGGTGAAGCCGCGCAAGACAGGGATCGGTCGAAACCCGCGTACTGGCTCTGAGGTGAATATTCCCCCCGGAAAAGCCGTCCGATTCAAGCCTGGTAAGGATCTACAGTCGCTTTAATTAATCGTCTAAGGTCCGGGTAAGTGTTTCATGGATAGCAGTTTCAACCCGGCTGTTCCCTACCTGAGTGCCGTCCGACCACGGAAGTTTCCGTGGGTGAATGTTGCCCTTTTCATCGCCACCTGCTTCAGCACGTTGCTGATGGGTTCTCTCCTGATGATGGGTTTCAATGGAATGTCCCCGTCGACGGGGATCTGGGATCCGGCCAACCTTCGGCTGGGGCTGCCGTTCTCGCTGGCGATCATGTCCATCCTGTTTGCGCATGAGATGGGACATTACCTGACCTGCAGGTACTACGGCATCGACGCCAGCCTCCCGTATTTCATTCCATTCATTAATCCTGTTGGGACGATGGGCGCATTTATCAAGATTCGTGCGCCGATCCAGAATCGCGCAGCATTACTGGAAGTCGGGGTGTCGGGGCCAATTGCCGGATTCGTTGTCGCTGTGGCTGTTCTGATTATTTCCATGCCGTACGCGCGGTTCGTGTCTGCCGAAACTCTGGAAGACGGAATCCTGCTTGGCGAACCGCTAATTTTCAAAGCGATCGAATACGTTGCGGGAATGACGCCTCCGGAAGGCATGGACACGTATCTACACCCCGTGAGCTTTGCTGCCTGGTTTGGTTTCCTGGCCACGGCCCTGAATCTGCTGCCCGCGGCCCAGCTGGACGGCGGACACATCACGTATGCCCTGTTCCGGAGCTATCACAGATGGATCTCTGTCGGCGTGATCGCGATCCTGATCCCCCTCGCCATCTTGTACTTCGTCGGATGGTGGGTTTGGATCGTTGTGTTGCTCATGCTCCGGCTGAATCACCCTCCGACGCTCGATGATTCATTGCCTCTTCGCCGTCGCCACGCGATTCTCGGCTGGATCGGTCTTATCCTGCTGATCCTTTGCTTCACGCCCGCCCCGTTCACGTTCTAGACACTCTACTGGGCCGAATTTCGCGAAGCCTTCAGCAAGATCTACGACCAGCTGTTGCGTTAGTGCAGTGGCTATTGCTATTTCCTACGAATGAATCCTTCAAAACCTGCGATAAACGTCTTGAGCTGGCCTCGAATCTTTTCGTCGGTGAGATTGCCCTGCGCATCGAATGCCTGCCGCGCGCCCGATACGAGCAGTCGACCGCCAAACCAGGGCCGCATCTGCAGCGTCCGGAGAACGGGAAGCCAGGAGGATTGAGCGAGCGTCGTGCCGCCCATTCCTGGAGTCGCGCCCATCACGGCGACGGGACGATCCCCAAAGACTTTCGCAATGTCGGCCGGCGGGCGAGACATCCAGTCGATGACATTCTTGAAGACACCCGGGATTGAATTGTTGTATTCCGGCGTTGCAAGAAGAAGGCCATCACCGGCAGCGACGCGATCCTTGATCTGCTGGACCGCTGCCGGCACTCCGCTGGCTTCCTCAACATCGGCGTCGTAAAGAGGGACTTCGCGGATCGACAGAATCTCCAGCCTGGTATCCGCAGAGAGAAATTCGGCCGCAGCACGAAGCAGCCCCGCGTTAAATGAGTTTTTCCTCAGGCTTCCCGACATACCCACAATTGTCATGTTTGCTCCGGCAAGAGAATTTAACGAGAAAGAGTTCGTGCTCGGTCGATGGTATGCAGATTCGCATCGAACTGCTCAACGACCTTCACCAGAGTCTCGACCGCTCGCACGTAAAACTCATGCGTCATCGTCTCATAGTCGTCGGTCGCCTTGTGATGCTGGTCGAAGTCTTCAACACCAAAGTACAAGGCAGGGATTTTCGCTCTAATGAAAGAAAAGTGATCGGAGTCTTCTGTCCAGTCTTCAGGTCGGGATGGATCGTCGTGACCGAAGATTAGACGGACGGGCGACGTCGCCGCCGCCGTTTCCACCGCCGGCCGCAGGAACGGTTGAAACCTCGTCCCGACAACAAACAGCCTCCTGTCTGGCTCACGGCCGATCATATCGAGATTCAGATTGAGCGATATCGATTGCACCGGGACGGGAGGCTGTTTCACGAACGCCAGAGAACCGTGATGTCCGAGTTCCTCGGCATCGAACGCAGCAAAGATGAGTGAATTGCGTGGAGACTTGCCGGCGAAGTACCGTGCAATCGCGAAGAGTGCGGCAGTACCCGAGGCGTTATCATCCGCGCCATTGAAGACCACACCATTGACGGTCCCCAGGTGATCGTAATGTGCGCTGATGACGATATACCGGCGTGGCTGCTGCGTCCCGTCGATACGGCCAATGACATTGGCGCCGCGTTCGTCACCGGTTCTGCCACGGAATGTGAAGGATTGTTCGTACGAGATGCCGAACGGCGCAATACCGGATGCCTTGAAGCGTTCCACAATGTAGCTGCGGGCTTTTAGCCCGCCGGCCGTGCCCGTACGACGTCCCTGCATGCCGTCGGCCGATAACACCTTGAGATCCTCGAGAAGCCTGGAGCTATCGATAAGGGCGCTCGTCGGCACCTGTGCGGGCTGGGCAAGAATGAGAAGTCCCGCAATGAAAACACACAGGATTGGCAGTGGCACGGCCTTCATGGCTTGAGTCTCTCGTCGCAGTCTAGCGCGATTGCAAATCGATTAGATCCAAATAACGCCTGATCGCATCTCCACCTCCGCGCCCTAGAGTGCAGACGTTGACAGACATATCAGGTCCACTTGGGTTTTTCCTTCTGTTGTGACTACCATTACAGCCACCGGAGGTCACAATCGTGAACGGCAAGCTCACAACGCAGGTGGTCGACACACTAAACCGCATTCTTGAAATGGAACTCGCGGGCGCTATCCACTACACGCACTACTCTTTCATGGTTTACGGATACAACCGAATCCCCATCGTGAAGTGGCTCGAGGAACAGGCAACCGAATCTATGGCGCACGCCAGAACTGCCGGAGAATTGGTGACCCAGCTGGGAGCTCACCCTTCACTGGCTATCGGTCCGTTGCTCGAGACGCACAAACATGACATCGGAGATATTCTTCGCGAGTCTCTCGGACATGAGAAAGCCACGCTGAAATACTACGAGAAGCTTCTGAAGCTGGTGGAAGGCAATGACATCATGCTCGAGGAATACGCGCGCGAGCACATTTACCTGGAAACGCAGCACATCGGAGAAGTCGACAAGATGTTACGAAAACCGGGTGACATTGCGCCATTTGAACATCGATAGATCGGTCAGTCACTCACGGGAATTGTTCGTCGGACGACCAGACTGAACAATTCCCGTCACTTTATTCCGCGTTAGGCAATCTTCTTTATCTCTACCGGTTCCAGGTCCTTCGTTGCGGGTCCATGGACTACTTTCCCAAACGGGTCGAACCGTGATCCATGGCACGGACAATCCCAGCTCTTTTCGGCCTTGTTCCACTGGACCACGCAACCCAGATGCGTGCATACAGCGGATCGCGCATGAAGCCGGCCATCATCCGCGCGATAAACGGCGTGCTTCGACGCTCCGTCCCGCAGGATCGCGCCGGTTCCCGGCTGTATTGCATCCGCTGACGAAACGTCTCCACCGGTCAACCAATCCGTGTACTGGGCAGCAACATTAAGGTTCTCCCTGAGGAAGTCCGGGAGGCCCTTCAGGGGCTTGCGGTTAGGGTCATATGCTTCGGCCCAGGGATTCTCGTGACCTGCAATCAGGTCCGACAGAAGCATTCCCGCAATTGTTCCATGAGTCATTCCCATGCCCGAATCGCCTGTAACGACGTACACGTTTTCCAATCCGGCAGGATCCTTTCCAATAAAGGCGAGCCCATCCATGGTTTCCAGCACCTGCCCCGACCATCGGAACTTCACTTCCTGAATGGGAACCCGCTTTTGTGCCCACCGTTCCAGTTTGCGAAATCGGCTTTTCGGATCTTCTTCCTGCCCTGTCTTATGGTCCTCGCCTCCAATGATCAGCAAGTCGTCCCCTGCCAGTCGGATGTAGTGATAAGGATCCAGCGTGTCCCAGAACAGCGCGCGCGGAACGGAACCCGGAGCAATGGTCGCGCCGATGGCGTAAGTGCGGTATGGGAACTGCTTCGTATGAATCGACACCACATCCGTAATGGGCGTGTTGGTCGCAACCACGACGGCATTCGCGGACACCACAAAACCGTCCCTTGTTTCCACCCTCGCCGGGTTGCCGCCGTCAACTCGGGTCACGTGCGCGCCGGTGTACAGCCGGGCGCCGTTTCGACGCAACGCCTCGACGAGACCTGACAGGTATTTCATAGGGTGAAACTGGCCCTGCCTCGGAAAACGAAGGCACGGCCCGGTATCAAAGCTCTCAATCGGCGCGCGATCCACCATCTCGACATCCGTCAACCCCGCCCGGTGCGAAGCCGCCAGTTCCCTTTTCAAATCGCGAACGGAACGCTTGGGTGGCAAAAAGAGAAAACCATCGAGCCGTTGAAAGTCGCAATCGATCCCCTCGGAGTTGACGATCGATTCTATTTTCGAAATCGCCGCCGAATGACTCTGCGCACCGAGCCTCGCGACGTCCTTGCCACGGATCTTCTCAAGATGAAAGTACCGGTCATCCAGAGCACAGGTGAGGTGCGCGGTTGTCCGAGACGTCTCGCCGCCTCCGACCTCGCCTCTATCGAGAACAACGATGGAGCGGTCACCCCCGCTCGCCATGTATGCTGTTGAAAGGCCTGCGACTCCCGCTCCAATGACACAGATGTCACAGGTTTGGTTTTGACGGAGCGTCTCCAGCTGGGGTGGCAGCGCATCCCTCCAGACAGACGATGTGGTTTCCATGTTTTTGCGCATTGAAGGGCCTCCTGCCTGGAGGCCAGCAACACAAATGCCAGACCTTCAATTTCTTTGCCCAAAGCCGCTTGCGGTAAAACTCAATACCGGGTAGAACAGTCAGCCACGCGGAGGACCTCGAATTGGACGGAATCACACTGACTTACCTGATCATCGGACTGAATGTCGTCATCTCACTCATCGCCTTTACGAGAATGAGCAACACGGAGGGCGCCCATTTGGCGCGCCGCGATATGTTCCTGTTCACGCCTTATGAAGTTTCAAAAGGAGTGAACTATCCGGGGATGGTCCTCTCGCACTTTTCCCACGCCGACGGCGGTCATCTGTTGTTCAACATGTTGACGTTGTACTTCTTCGGTCCCGAGGTGGAGTTTGGTCTCGGTATCCCGATCATGGTGCTGATCTATGTTGCCTCCGCCGTTCTTTCGACGCTGGTCGTCTACTATCGCCACCGAGGGGACCCGAACTACCGGTCACTCGGCGCGAGCGACTCGGTGACGGGCATCCTGTTTGCCGCGATTGTCCTGCAGCCGGGCATGAGCATTTTCTTCGCGTTTGTGCCTGTGCCCATTCCGGCACCCATCTTCGCGATCGCATATATTCTTCTCTCCACCTACTTCATGCAACACGGACGAGGCAACATCAGTCACGAAGCGCACCTTGCCGGTGCTTTCACGGGGCTCGTGCTCGCCGGCCTGCTGTCACGAGACGGATTTGACCCGCTGCTGAACAGCATTCGAAACCTTTTCTCTTGAGGTCTTTTCAGCTTTCCGCCGCCTGTCCCCACGCTAGGCTGACGCCCCAGGACTGAAAGGACAAGGGTTATGAACCGAATCGATCAGTAGCCGGCGTGCTTATCGACCACATTTGCCAGCGGAACTCCCGTCATAAAACGCTCCAGGTTTTCGCGGAAGCTGTCGAACGCCGGGCCCAGAAATCCCTCCACACGGTCTGCCGTGTGCGGGGACAGGAACACCTGCCGCATGCCCCAGAAGGGATGATCCGCCGGCAACGGCTCCGTATCGAAAACATCCAGGGCGGCGCCGCGAATAGCGCCGCCTTGAAGAGCGCGAAGCAGGGCCGCCTCGTCGACCACCGGGCCACGTCCGATATTGATGAGCACTGCGCTCGGCTTCATCGCAGCGATCTCGGCTTCTCCAATTAATCCGCGCGTCTCCGGCGTCAATGGTGTCACGACGACGACATAGTCGCTCGCACCCATCAAGTCGCGCAGCTCCGACGGAGCATAGCTTCGGTCGATTCGCGAATCGTTTTCAAACAGTTCCGGCCGGCGCCGCAGCGCGCCGATCTTCATGCCGAAAGCGCTAGCGCGCTCGGCGGTTGCGCTTCCGATAGCACCGTAGCCCACGATGCCGAGAGTGCGACCCTCCAGGGACGTGCTGACGAAAGGCTTCCAGAGTCTCTTCTCCTGCTGCTGGAGAACACGCGGGAAGTCGAACGCGAAGTAAAGCATCACGCCCACAACCCAGTCCGCCAACGGCCAGCGAAAGACGCCACGCCCGTTCGTCAGCGGCGCAGGATGATCCAGCAATTCGGGCGAGAGTATGGATTCCACACCCGTCCACAGGGAGTGAATCCAGCGCGTTCTATGGGCCAGCGGCAGAATTCCTGAAAGCAGGGATACCTGACCATGCGCGTAAAGAATCGCGTCGGCTTCCGGAGCGCTTGCTTTCAATTCATCCATTTTGTCGCTGACGACGACACGAACAGGCTCTGGGAAATTCGCCAAAGACGCCTTCACCAGAGGAGAATCCGGATCCGCGATAACCAATACAAAAAAAGACATAAGGGCCCAACGATAGCCCGACTGCAAAGCAATTGCACGCGCGCAGTGTCACTCGCCCAAGTGCCCGCTGGCAGTTCGAACGTCCACCCGGGGTGTTCCTACATTCCGGAATTCTTCAGCCATCGGGCAACAACGCTGAGGCAGGTGTGAACCAGGTCGGATGGTGCTTCTTTCGACCAGACTGAACGACGTTCCTCCTCAAAAAGCGATTCCACGTCTCGTCTGGCCCGAGCGAGCTCGAGAGGCAATGCCGGATCGATTGGCTTCGGCTCCGCCGCTTCACGCAACTGCGCCAGCAACGTCTGCGGCTGTTTCAAGTCCAGCATCGAGACAGGCGACTTGCAATGCGAACACGCAGAGCCCACAGAGAGATCTATCGGCGCTCCACAGTTGGAACAGTTGACGATCTGCACCTCGAGCCGCAGTTCGTCCAGTTGGTGTTTGGAAAGAGGGCGGATAAAGTCCTTCTCACGAAGAAACTCAAAGAATCGAATAAAGCGTCCGTGCTCGCTTTCGCACCGGTAATAGTGGAACCGCGTGGTCCGCTGCATATCCTGGATGAGACGCAAGGGAGACGAACAACGTGCGCAGCGCGCCTCTGGAAACTGCGTCGGACCCGGCGACGTCTGCTCTCCGATAATCTTCAGTAGCCGGAGAGTCGATGCGGGCGAAATCTGAAGGCTCTCAAACTTATCAAACCAGAAGGCCTGGCACTGCACGCAGAGATCGACGGCGACGGGCCGGCCCTGATGGCCCTCGAGCGTCATTGCCGTCATTTCTGTGGAACAACCAGGACATTTCATAGGGGCGGGGGAGAAATCGGGGAATCCCCCACGGCTGAAGGATTCCCCTGGCTTTCGATGGAACCTACTTGCCGAGCTCCGTGTAACCGGTGCGAATCACGTTGCCGGGACCGCCACGGCCGCCGGGCGCCGCCTGAGCAGGCGGGGTGTAGCCGAGAGACACATACTTTTCCGGCATCCTGTAGTCCGCGATTGCCTGGTCTGCCGTTTTATTCGCCTTGATCGCATCCTGGACGTAGGCAAGCAGATCCTTGTTGAAATCTGCATACACCTGCAGGTCGGCAAACGGTGTCGGACCGGTGACGATGTGACCGTTGATGATGGTATCGACGTTCTTGATCGTCGATGCGGCCGCAGCGAGTGTCTTGCCGTACTCCACAAGACTGCCGCCGTTGTTGGCATCCACGTTGGGGAAGTTCTTCGTCGCAAATGCGTCGCCGCTATGCATCGCGCGGAGTGCGGGGAACACTACAAACGAGTCACCGCTCGTATGAGCACGTCCGAAGTAATAGAGGACGATCTGGTCAGCCCCAGTGCCGATGGTCATCACGTCCTTGTAGGTTCGGGAAGGAACAAACTTCGCTTTGTCGCCTGCGAAAGCGGGCATCTTTTCCATCAGGGCTTTTGTGTTGTCGTGGGCGACGAAAACTACATTGTCGGTGAAGAATTCGTTACTGCCGTTGTGGTCGCCATGGGTGTGCGTATTGATGATCATCGTGACCGGCTTGTTTGTAACCGCCTTAACCTGTTCGAGAATTCCCGGACCGTTGTTGGGGTTTTTCGTGTCCACCAGGGTGACACCATTGGCCTGGACGAAGATGGCGGTGTTTCCCCCGCCGTTGGCAATCATGAATAGATTGTCGCGAACCTTGATCGTGGTGAGCTGCGCTGGAGCAGCGGGCCCACGCTGTCCACCGCCGCCGGCGCCAGCTGCACCTTGCCCTCCAGCGGGCGCACCTTGCCCTGCAGGCGGGCCCTGAAATCCCATCACCGCAACCGACAGGCTGCCGATCAGAAGCAAAGTCACTAACACCAGTCCACGTTTCATGAGACGCCTCCTTGAAATGTGGCCAAAGGATATGACGTTCGCGCACCCGGCGCAACCGATCCATGGCAAATTGTGGGCATGCCCCGAGTATCTCTCGCCGAGTATGTGGACGAATTCCGCGGGTACGGGCGCGATATCGCCTATCTGGATCGTAAGGGATACCGCACGATCCGCTGGACTTACTGTCAGGTGGCGGAAACCGCCGCTCAGGTTGCGCGCGAGCTCGAGCGTCTCGGTGCGACAAAGGGGAACCACGTCGTTCTGTGGGGCGACTACTGCGCGGAATGGGTCGCCGCGTTTTACGGGTGCGTGCTGTGTGGCGCGGTCGCGGTGCCCCTGGATCGGATTGCTTCCCCGGAGTTCGCGCTCAAGATCGCGCAACAGGTGCGGGCCCGCGTCGCGCTTGGTTCCCGCGCGAAGATGGAGCATCTGAAGGATGCGGAGGGGTTGCTGACGATTCCCTTCGAGGAGTTTCCAGAGAGGATTGCCAGACACCCCTCCGGCAGCTACGCCGCTCCAGCGCTGGGTTCTTCGGATGTCCTGGAGATCCTCTTTACCTCCGGCGCCACGGCCGATCCGAAAGGCGTCGTCATCACCCATGGCAATGTGCTCGCTAATCTCCGTCCCATCGAAGAGGGAATTTCGAAATACCTGAAGTACGAGTGGATCTTTCACCCGATCCGATTTCTGAACCTGGTGCCGCTGAGCCATGTTTTCGGTCAATTCATGGGACTCTTTGTACCGCCGCTCCTGCGTGGCACCGTTTTGCTGGCCGGTACCCTGAACCCGGCGGACATCATTCACAGGGTGCGCCACGAACGCGTATCGGTTCTGGTCGCCGTGCCGCGCATGCTGGAGTCTCTCAAAAACCACATCGAACGGGAGTACGAGATGCGAGGCGAACTTCAGTGGCTGCGCGATGCCATGCAGGCTGCATCAAGCCTGAAGTTCCTAAGGCGCTGGTTACGGTTTCATCGTATTCATTCACAGTTCGGCTGGAAGTTCTGGGCAGTTGTCAGCGGCGGCGCGGCCCTGGATTCTGCGACCGAGGAGTTCTGGCGCCAGCTTGGCTTCGTTGCCGTGCAAGGTTACGGCATGACGGAGACAACATCACTCATCAGTCTGAATCATCCGTTTGCTGTCCAGCATGGTTCGATCGGAAAGGTTCTTCCCGGCAGAGAACTCAAGCTCGACGAAAACGGAGAAATCCTGATTCGGGGAGAAAGTGTCGCGGCTGCTTACTGGCAAAACGGCGAGATGAAGCCGGTCGCTGCGGAAGACGGCTGGCTCCGAACGGGCGACCTCGGCGCCGTGGATGCGTCAGGAAATCTGTTTTTCAAAGGGCGCAAGAAGCAGGTCATCGTCACACCGGAAGGAATGAACGTCTATCCCCAGGACTTGGAGAACGCGTTGCGCGCCCAGCCTGAAGTGAAAGACTGCGTCGTCGTGGCATTACCTCGCGGCGGCAATGCGGTGCCGGGAGTTGCCCTGCTTCTGCACGACACGACGCTGGATGTCGCGACCATCGTAGGCAAGGCCAATGAGTCGCTGACCGATTATCAACGGATCCGCGAATGGTTTGTCTGGCCCGAGGAGGATTTCCCTCGAACATCCGCACAGAAACCGAAAATGCAGGCAATCCTCAACGCAATGCTGGATCGCCTGGGCATGGCCTCGCCGGAAGCTGGGCAGGAGTTGCGACCGGCCTCCGTCGGGCAGACAGGCTCAATCGAAGACATCATTGCTCAAGTCGCACAACGTCCTGCGACCGAACTCTCGAGTCTCAGTTCTCTCGAACGGGTCGAACTGATGAGTGCGATCGAGGATCGCTTTCAGGTCAACCTGAATGAATCAAAATTCACATCGGCAACCAGCATCAGCGAGCTGGAACACATGGTGCGCACGCCCTCCGCGGAGCGGACGGATTTTCGGTATCCCCGCTGGGTGCAGCGGTGGCCCGTTACCTGGATTCGCTGGACGGTGTATTACCTGCTGAGCTGGCCCGCCACGCAGATTCTTGCCAGACCGCGAATCGAGGGACGCGAGCGACTGCGCGACGTACGCGGGCCCGTGCTCGTGATCTGCAATCATGTGACATATCTGGATGTCGGATTCGTGCTCGCGGCGCTGCCACATCGCCTGAGGAAAATGGCTGTCGCGATGGAAGGGGAACGCATCCAGCGGATGCGCCATCCGCCGCGGGATCGGCCGTGGCCGCACCGCTTTGCCGTCGCGGCCGCTTATTGGTTGATGACGCCGCTCTTCCATGCCTTCCCGCTTCCCCAGCGTGGCGGTTTCCGCGAAAGCTTCCGCTTCGCTGGAGAAACCGCGGACAAAGGCTACAGCGTCCTGGTATTTCCCGAAGGAATGCGAACACCCGATGGCAACATTTGGCCTTTCCGAAACGGGATCGGGGTGCTGGCAGCGAATATAAACCTTCCGGTCGTACCGATGCGAATTGACGGACTG
>DASTBJ010000594.1:0-3658 GCA_035712125.1 Terriglobia bacterium | reverse complement strand
CGAGACGGCCGGAAGTATTACGTCGAAGGATCGGTGAGCTCCTCTGTTCCATTACATGCCTTGGGGCAGGAAGTAACCGTCCTCATCAATCCGCGAGACCCGGAAAGGGCGGTACTGCAGTCGGGCGTTTCGTATGCGCTCGGATTCGCGCTTGCGATCATGGGGCTCGCCGGTATCGGCGCGTTCTGGATGACTTTCCGTTTCAACATCTTCTCTCTGGTTATGGCGGCTGTGATCCTGGCGGGCCTGGGCATGAAGATCAAAGGCGCCTGGCGGCAACAACCCTTGTCGCTGGAAGCCTGGAATGCTTACAAGAAGGCGACTCTATCTGCTCGTGTGTTCACGGAGGATGCCAGAGATCAGATCTCCTGGGCAGAGGCGCTGCGTGTAAGATCCGCGGTCGAGGCGCACCTCAAAGCAAGCAGGTTCGCCGTTCCCGTCCTCTTTCTAATCGGTTTCGGACTTCTGTTTCTCGGGTATCACTTCTATGGAAAGACCGAAAAGTTTCTCCAATCGGCCGACCTCGCCACAGGCACGGTTGTCGATCTGAGCAGGCGAGATTCGGGTGACGGCAACGACACCTATTCTGCAGTTGTGGAATACCGAGACGCACGCGGCGGCAACTTCAAGTTTGTCGATCCGTTCAGTTCGAGTCCTCCCTACTATTACGCCGGTCAGGAGGTGCACGTCCTCTATAATCGAGAGGATCCTAACCAGGCGCAGATCGACCGTGGCCTCGTCAACTACTGGCTGACCGCTTTGTTTAGTGCCATGGGTTCCCTGTTGGTCCTGATGGGCCTGCACAGTGCCCGGAAGCGCAGGATCGGCATACAGAAGACCTGACATTCTGCTGAGGAGGTAACCATGAAGCGCAACCCCCGGTTTCTGGCGATCGCGGCGTTGATGCTGTTGGCATGCGGCCCCGAGGACTCCGCCGCTCCCCTGGCTCAGGCGCCGAATTTTGATCAGCTAAGAAAGACCATGGTTGAAACGCAAATTCGATCACGCGGAGTGCGCAACGAAAACGTGCTACGAGCCATGCTCGAGGTCCCACGGCACGAATTCGTTCCGCCGGAGTATCGCGCTCAGGCGTATGAGGACGGCCCGTTACCTATCGGCCTGGACCAGACAATTTCCCAGCCGTACATCGTGGCGCTGATGACGGAATTGGTCGCGCCAATGCCTGGACATCGTGTCCTTGAAGTCGGGACAGGTTCGGGATACCAGGCGGCTGTGATTGCGCGGCTCGTGTCGCAGGTATATTCGATCGAGATCATCCCGCAACACGCACAAACCGCGGCCGAACGGCTAAAGAAGCTCGGAGTGAACAACGTCGAGGTCCGCGCGGGCAATGGCTACCTGGGCTGGCCCGAACGCGCGCCGTTTGACGGAATCCTCGTTACGGCTGGCGCCACCGAGGTTCCTCCGCGCCTTGTCGAGCAACTCAAACCCGGAGGCCGCATGATCATCCCTGTGGGAACTGCTTCTTCTGAACAGGTGCTGAAGGTTATTCAGAAAGATGCGGCGGGAAAGGTTGAGACCCGGGATGTTATTCCCGTGCGGTTTGTTCCGCTTCGACGGCAGTAGGCAAAGAAATCGGACGAACGGAAACCTCAGTCTGCGAGAGTCCGATTTGAGTTTTTGAAATTTCGGATTTGAGGTTTCCGTTCGTCCGATTTCCGATTTCTTCTTCAGAATAGTCCGTTCCCTTCTTCCCGCATTCATCGGTTGCGCATTCCCCGTTTTGGGGAATATCTTTACCCCCACAAACGTACCGACACCTGAGGTTCTGAAAAGCACTGTCAAGTATGGGGGGGAATATGAAACGTCTTCCTGGCTTCTTGTATGTTCTGGTTTTCATTCTTGCTCTCGGCGGCACCGCGGCCGCGCAATCGGGAAACGCCACCGTCAGCGGAACCGTAACGGACAGCTCCTCCGCACTGATCCCGGGCGTTTCCATCAAGGCAACGAATACCCAAACGTCGGTGCTGTCCGCGACCGTCAGCAACGAGGCCGGCGTCTACAGCTTCCCGAGCCTGCAGCCGGGTGTCTATCGCGTCAGCGCAGAGCTTCCAGGATTTCAAACGCATACGTTCACGAACGTCCAACTCGGAAACGCGCAACAGGTCCGCCTGAATTTCGTCCTGCAGGTGGCGACTGTTGCACAGTCTGTTGAAGTCAGTGTGGCGGTCGACACGCTTCTGGCAACGTCGTCATCTTCGGTAGGCACCGTGCTCAACGAGAATTCCGTGCGCGAACTGCCCCTCCTCGGGCGGGACGCGTTGGAACTGGTTAACATCATGGCCGGATTCCGTGAGCCTGTCGATCCCAGCAACTCCAATGCCCGCACAGGCCCCAACGGTGGATTCGTCGCGGGGATATCGGTTGCGGCCGTGAATACGACACGTGACGGTATCAGCGTTAATGATGGACGCTACAATCTGGGTGTTTTTTCCGCCACGCACATCAATCCCGACCTCGTCGGAGAGTTGCGCATCATCCTCGCTCCGGTGGATGCGGAAAATGGTCGCGGATCCGGGCAGGTCCAGATCATGACGCGCTCCGGCACCAACCGGTACAACGGAGCAGCCGTGTGGAACATCCAGAACACCGCCCTCAACGCCAACACGTGGAACAACAACCGCACCGGGGCTGTGCCGAACTGGTTCAACCGTCATCAGCTGTCTGTGAATTACGGTGGACCGATTATCAGAAACAAAACGTTTTTCTTCGTGCTGTATGACGGCCAGCGCATGTGGTCCCGTGAAGTCGTTCGCGCCACGGTGCTGACCGACGCGGCGCGAAACGGAAATTTCCGGTTCTTCGGCAACGTCGTAAACGGGAATGCCGATGCGATTCCAAGCAGCGGCGCCAATCCCGTCGCTCCTGTCGTCGACCATCTCGGCAATCCGTTGTCTGTCGCGCAGATTCAGGCGTCGATAACCGCGGCCGGCAGCAGCAACACGGTCACGCCGATGCAGACGATCAGCGTCTTCAATCGCGATCCCAATCGGCCCGGCTTTGACCCCACTGGCTATATTCAACGAATCACGGCGACGATGCCTCAGCCGAACGACTTCACCGGCGGCGACGGACTGAACACCGCAATTTTCCGATGGAATCGAAGAGGCGACAGTCTGATCTGTTCGTCGATCTGCCAGCAGGGACTGGAGGACGACGTCAATCGAAACCAGATCAATGTGAAGGTTGATCACAACTTCAATACGAATCACAAGTTCAGCGTCAACTACACCTATGAACGGTTCACCGCAACCGGCCAGCGTGGAGCCTATCCGGGTAAAGAGGACGAGTGGTATTCGCAGACGACTCGAAAGCCTCAGGTCATCACGTCGTCCTTCGTTTCAACGTTGACGCCTACGATCGTTAATGATGTCCGGTTCGGAATGCGGCGCGCGTGGTCGAGGTCTCCCTATCCGTACGATGAAGAGTCCACCAAGGACGAGGTGCTCGCATTTCTTCCGAACGTGAATAGCTATCCCGTGCTTTTCAACACTATGCCGATCAACGTGGCCAATAACATCCTCAATCCCGGCAACAACACGAATGCCAACACGAGTACGCTTTGGACTCTTGCGGATTCACTGAGCTGGACCAAAGGGAAGCATGCCTTCAAAGGCGGCATTGAAGGCCGGTGGAG
>DASTBJ010000593.1:0-10014 GCA_035712125.1 Terriglobia bacterium | reverse complement strand
TAAGCCCAATGCCCGCTACAGTGCTGATCGTCCCGGTAGGCGTCACTTTGCGGATACGATGGTTCGCTGAATCGGCGATAAACAGGTTGCCGCTCCCGTCAACTGCCAGTCCTGACGGATTATTCAATCGTGCGGAAAGCGCAGGCCCACTGTCGCCACTAAAACCTGGAGAGCCGGTTCCCGCAACTGCTGTCAGTATTCCGTCAAAGGAAACGCGGTAGACTCGGTGCTGTTCCGAACCAGACGTCGAAAAATAGAAACCTCCCGCACGGTCGGAAGTGACCGACATGATTCCCTCAAAGGCCTGGGTCACCGCCTGCGCGCTATCTATCGGCACATAGCCGCCCGCGTACGTGGTGATGATTTGCGCAAAGCCCGATACCGGCAGCACAACCAGCAGGGTTGCCAGTCCAAGAGTGATCCGATGCTTCGATGAATGCCCGAACAGTCTCTCCATATGCCTACTCCAGCAGTGACGCCGCCGTTACGGCAGTGTGTAGTTGATAGAATTCGATGTTCCGAAGCGGTTTGCCAGGCTGATCGTGATCGTCCCCTTGATATTGGAATCTATATAAAAAGGAACGTGCAGCGTGCTGGCGCTGCCGTTCAACGTATCCGCGACGAACCAGCTGTCAAACGCCGATCTCACGTCGAGAGCCAGCTGATTCCCGTCCACGGAACATCCGGCCAGACCGCCGCAACTGAGCCGGGCCTGCGATCCCACAAAACGGAACAGCAGCGCCGTAACTTCACGCGGACTCGACGTCAGCTGGACGCCGAGTGAAAAATTACCTCCGTTCGATGACTCGCGCTGAACACTGTGAACCTTTGGCGCCTGCTTGGGAATCGTTGTCCGGCTCGAGAATGCTGTTTCCACCGTGCCTGTCTGCAGTGTTCCGCTGAACGAGAGAGTGCCGGCAATGGTGCCTGCCTGAAATGCCATGGGTCCAATCTGTGGGTTAGTGCCAAAGCGGGCCTGCACCGTATTCGCCGGAATCGTGAATGCAGCGGTGCGTCCTCCGGTAGAGAACTGGATAGCCGGATCGTCGGCGGGATGGATGGCATCCGGCGTAAATCCCAGGTTGAGGGTTCCGCTAACGTCATGCGGGAAAGCGAATGGTATCGTTAAATCCACAGCACCTTGATCACCCGCCACCAAGACCTGTGGAGTGAAGCTGGCATTGACCACAGGAACCGCAACAACGGTCGTGTCTGAAGCGGTGTTGTTAGAGGTCGCAATGTCGCCTTCGGTGCTTACCTTGGGGGCATGAATAACCCCGGAGGCCGCGTTGGACTCCACAGCTACCTTAAGATTGACGTTGGTCGATGCTCCAGGAGGTAATGAATCGGGATGGACGCAGGAGACCGTCTGTTGCGCCGAGGAGCACGACCATCCCTCCCCGACGCCGGAAACATAAGTCACTCCTGGCGGGAGCGCATCCGTGATTGTCATGGGACTCGTCGTGGCAGCCAGACCCTTATTAGAGACAGACACAACGTAGTCGGCATTAAAGCCGACTCCGAAGTTGCCCTGGTGCGAGCTTGTTATCGCGAGATCCGGATAGGGAGCCACGACAGTGAAGACCATGTTGCCGCTGGTCCCAAGGCTTGTGGTCAGGTTCACATTGCGAGCACCCAGTGTCGCGTTGGCCGCGATGTTGATCGTTGCCGTCACGAGAGTATCGTTGACAACCGTGACATTGGTAACGGTCGCTCCGCTTCCCGCATCGATCGTGAGCGGACTGGCAAAGCTCGTCCCGGACAGCGTGACGTCGACACTGGTCCCGGGAACTCCGATGCTGGTGGAGAGACTCGCCAGAGTCGGAGCTGTCATCACAAAGCCGATGCGTCGAATACGGTCATTCTCAGTATCTGAGACAAAAAGATTGCCAACCACATCCACGGCAAGGCCTGTAGGGAAGTTCAGTTGAGCCGCTGTGGCGAGCCCACCGTCTCCGCTAAAGCCAGCAAGTCCCGTACCCGCCACTGTGCTGATGACTCCAGCGGGATCTACCCTGCGAATCCGGTGATTGAATGAGTCCGCGATATAGAGATTTCCGGCAGCGTCAACGGCGACACCACCTGGTCCACTGAGCCGTGCGGAAATCGCGGGTCCACCATCACCGCTGAAACCTGCCGTGCCGGTGCCCGCTACCGTACTGATCACCCCGTCTGGTGCTATCTTGCGGATGCGATTGTTGAAGACGTCTGCGATATACAGGTTACCTGCGGCATCGAACGCGAGGCCCCAGGGAGTCCGGAACTGCGCGGCACTCGCAGGCCCCCCGTCTCCAGCGAAACCATAGGTGCCCGTTCCAGCGAAAAGGCTGATCTGTCCCGTCGGTGAAATCTTGTCGATGCGATTCCGAAGTGAATTTGCGACGAAGAGACCGCCGTTTGGAGCTACCGCAATCGCACCCAGTGTCGGGCTTCCGAAGTAGGTGTAGTAATAATCACAGAAATACCAGTTGTAATCATCGATCGCAAAGGTGCCAACTGTGCCCCCGGGAGTCGCCTTGTACATAATGAATCCGCAATCCGAGAAATAGACATTGCCCGAGGCGTCCACGGCGATGCCGGTGGCCCCGTTGTTCCCCGTGAATAAGGAACCGATCGCTCCAGAGTTCGAGATCTTTCGGATGCGAGAATGCTCTGTGTCCGAAACGTAAAGGTTCCCACTGCTGTCCAGGGCGATGCTCGTCGGATAGCGAATCGACGCCAGTTTCGCCAGGCCCCCGTCGCCGAAACCCCCTAGTCCGGCAACCGTACTCATGACTCCGCCTGTGATTTTGCGAATCCGTTGGTTGGAGGAATCCGCAATGAAAACATTGCCGCTGGCATCCAGCGCAACGGACCTCGGAAAGAACAGCTGAGCCGAAGTTGCCGGACCGCCGTCGCCACTGAAACCAGGCGTACCGGTTCCCGCAATCGTGCTGATGATTCCGGATGTATCTACCTTGCGGATTCGATGATTGGACGTATCGGCGATGAGGATGTTGCCACTTGGATCGACTGCCAGACCATTTGGAAATGTAACCGAGGTGGCGATAGTCTGGATTATTCCGTCCAATGTCACCCTGCGGATGCGATTGTTGTTGTGATCGGCGATGAGGATGTTGCCGCTTGCATCGATTTCTACGGCGCTGGGCCCGGACAGCCTCGCGAGCGTCGCCATCCCGCCATCGCCACTAAACCCACTGTTTCCGGTCCCTGCGACCGTGCTGATGATCCCCGCAGTCACCTTCCGGACCCGACTGTTTCCTGTATCGGCGATGAACAATGAGCCTGTCGCATCCACGGCGACATCATTGGGATACGACAGCCGAGCCGAGACTGCCGGCCCGCCGTCGCCAATGGCTGGGAAGAAGGCGCCGGAGCCCGCGACAGTGCTGATCGTCCCCGTCGGCGTCACTCTGCGGATTCGATGGTTGGCGGAATCGGCGATATAGAGATTGCCGCTTCCATCCAGTGCCAGACCGTCGGGGCGGTTAAGCTGGGCGGAAAGCGCCGGACCGCCGTCGCCGCTGAAGCCTTCCGAGCCGGTCCCCGCGACTGCGGTCAGTGTGCCATCGAAGGAAACACGGTAAACCTTGTGCGGACCCAGGCCACCCACAGTGAAATAGAATCCTCCTGCACGGTCGGAAATGACGGAATCGACTCCCTCGAATAGCTGTGTAACCGCCTGCGTACCCTCTGTGACAATGTTGCCGCCCGCGTATGTGGTCATGACTTGCGCGAACCCCGAGAACGGCAACATAAACAGCAGACCAGTTGCGACCAGGAGAGGTCGCTGCTTCGATGTGCGTGTGAGGAGGCTTTTCATATGTCTAATCCTGAGGTGGGGGAACGAACAGAATCCGCTCATCGGCGGAGCTGGCGTCCACCAGGAAGATGGTCTTCGCAATCCCTTCGGTTAGCCGAAAGACGGAGTCGCGCAGCAGATACACACCCGCCATCGTGCAACTGCAGGGCAGAGTTTTGAGCACGCGCCCGCTCGATTCAAAAACCAGGAGCGTAGAAGAACCCCCGTTTGCAACGTAGATCCGATTCGCGGACGACACACCGACTCCTGCCGGATCCGACACGCCATCCGTAGTGTCGGCGAGAAGTTTCCGGACAGCACCACCTCCCGCATCCCAAATCGCAAACACTTCATTCGCACCGCGGTCCGTCACGATGGCATCGCCGGTTCGTGTGATAGCGATGCCGGAAACCGAAGCCGCGGAGGTCAGGTATCGTGGACTACCGGATGAGACCGTCCATCCATGGAGCGTTTCGCCTTCCGGTTCACGGATGGCATAGACCAGCAGCGTTCCATCATCGCTGACTGCCAACTGAGTCACTGGCCGGTCCAGTTGTAGACCGCCGGCATCCTGCGGCTCTCGCGGCAGCCCTTTTACGATGCGTATCTGCTGCGTATCGGAGTAGTAGAAGGCCGCCGCCGTGCCAAGGGTGCTGGCAGCACTTCGAGATGGATTCCGCGGTATGCCGGCAATTGCGGTACTTGAAGGCTCGCCGTCCAGACGTAGAGCGAGCAGTTCGGGACTGGTGTCAGACGAGACAATGGCGTGCCTCACATCCAGCGTGAGCAGCTGAGAGACATTTGGAGCGGCCTCAACGGGCGCTCCAACAGTCGCACTGCCCAGGATGCCCCGCACCGGTCGCACCTTGCCGGCGTTTCGATCGTGTACATAGCCCAACACCGGTCCGGAGAGTGTGCTGGAAAACTGCGCCATTACAGTCGGGGTGGTTACCAGAGCTAACAACGTGACGGCGGCCAGCAATCGAACAGCCGGGGCGCTCATTGGGGCGCACCCACCGACGGCGTACCAAGCGTGATGGTGGCCTCAGGAGGGGGGTCGTCACCGCTCGCAAGAACTCCCACCGTAACCGCGGCGCCAGCAGCGGCAGCCAGGATCCAGATCCATTTCTTGGACTTGCCCGAGTTCTGTCGCGGAGGCGGAGTGTACGCCGGGCGACTCGAAGCTGATGCAGTCCGCTGCGTTGGGTTTTGAATGGCCTGCGCAACGGAAGTATGAGTGGGGACGGTCCATGTAACGATCACCGGTCTGTCCGGCAGCACCTTCGGGGCTTCTGCTGCGCGCTCCTCAGCCTGGGGAACATCAGGGGGCGGTGCGGCGAAAGCAGCCGGCTCGATCCCCACCATCATGAGCGATGCGACGAGGAAGACAATCGTCACGAACATGCATTTCGAATTTGATTTCATTAGCGTTTCCTTTCTCTCTCAGATTTCAATTGCGCATCCTAAGGCAATGCAAACGACTGTGAATTGGATTCGCCCATCGTGTTTCGCAACGTGACAGCGACAGTACCCCTTACAGCTCCACCCTCAATTCGGATCGGAATGCGAAGCTTTGCGAGACCGCCAAAACTGGTGTCTCCGCTGAACCACTGCGAAAACAGAGGGGCAACCTCGAGGGTCAGCGTGTTGCCCGCAACGGAACAACCGGCAGCGCCTCCGCAACTCAGTGCCACCCTCGGATTCGTGGTAAACGACAGGCTGAGGTGCGTCACCTCACGCGCCGCTGACAGCAAGAGGATCGACGCGGCGAATCCTCCGTCTCGACTCGTCTCGAGGTTTTGTATCGAGAGAGTCTTGCGTGGAATCGACAGTGCTTCCAGGCCGGAGGCTGCGAAGTCTCGCGTGAACCAGCCGGCGGTAAACGTTCCTGTAAACACGAGCGTGCCGGCTACGGTGCCCGACTGGAATGCCAGCGGCCCGCGATGGCGAGCGTCACCGAAATGAGCTTCCGTCTCGTTCGCGGGTATGGTGAAGGTCACCGTCCTTCCCCCGGTCGCGAGTTGTATTGCCGGATCGTCCAGAGGGATCACGGCATTCGATGAGAACGTCAGAGCAACCGAACCGGTGACATCGTGCGGAAAAGGGGTTGCCATCACGACGGAAAGCATCGTCTGTTGTCCAGGAATAAGGGCAGCAGGCGCGAAGACAAAGCGCGGCGAGGGCACGAGAACCATCGAGGGATCCGCTGCCGTGTTGTTGGCGTTGTACAGATCTCCATCAACAGTGACGGAAACAGCGCGAGTTACTTTGGTCGATTCGCTCGCATTTACCGCCACCGTGACCTCATAGGCCACGGAGTCCGCCGGCGCTAAACCGCCTGAGTGCGTGCATCCAAGAGTCGACGCGGCTGCGGAACACACCCATCCGGGTCCCGTGGCCGAAACGAACGCAAACTCGGCGGGCAGGATTTCCGTTACCGCAATGGTCCCCGTCGCAGGCGCAGTGCCGGCGTTTGTAACGGTCACGGTATACGTTTCTTCGAAACCCGCGCCGAAGTCCTTCGCGTGAGTGCTTCGAATCAACAAATCCGGAAACGGCTCGGCTATGGCAAACGGCACGACGTCGGTGGTTCCTCCGGGTGTTGCGACGCTTACCTGTAGAGCGCCCAGCGGGGCGTCGGCAGCAATGTTCAGTTTCGCTGTGGCTGCGGAAGAACTCGTCACCTGGATGTCGGTAACTGAGACGTCGGGCCCTGCGTTGACGATAAGCCCCGGAACAAAGTTCGTTCCAGTCAACGTCACTTCCAGCGATGTCGCTGCGCCGCGGGCTCCGATATCCGGCGTAATGCTGGTCAGAGTCGGCTTTGGAGCCGACGGGGCAGGACACGGTCCGACAGGTGGCAGCGTTCCACTGGAAGCAGAAGGACTGATCGGCGGCTGAGGATCCAGTGGGCGCAAATCACGGCCTCCCAGACCGGGATGATCGGGGCGAATCTTCGTTGCCCGGAACAGGGAAAACGAACTGCCGCTGTTACCCAACGGGCCCGAGTAGGGAGACCAGTACTCCCACACAATTTCTCCAGTGGGTTTTATTTCGAAGACTCGCCCCTGCGGGCCGGAACTGATAAGGGTGTTGCCACCTGGTAGCCGTTCGGCTCCGGAGAGATTGATCGGCTGAAGAGACGGATTCGTGTAGGTCCACAACGGTGTGGTGGGTCCGAACGGACCGAGTGCAGGAATCGCATAATGGCCACTGGCATCAACGGGCGGAACGAACTCGTAGACCTTCGTGATTGTGTCATTCGCATTCGGCGTCTGGTTGCTGAAGACCATGATGTTTCCCGCGCCCGGGTAGCCTGCAGGAATCCAGCGCGCATCGTGCTGGAAACCGAGCAATTGATCTGCTTCGGGGCCGCGACCGTAGGACCGTGGATTTCCCCAGCGGTAAAGCAGGTCTCCTCCGTTTCCGGATCTGCCCCCCGTGCGTCCGGCGGCTTCCTGAGTCGTCGTGCTGTGATCAATCACCCACACTTCGTTGAACGTCGGCACACTCAGAATGATCTGGTCGAGTTGAGGGTTATAGGCGACCGCATTCGTATGAAAGAGATCGCGGGAAAAACCAAAGCCTCCACCCGTTTCGCCATTGATGTTGACCCTTTCCGGGTGTGCGGCGGGATCGCCGTAGTTATCTAGAATCGGGTCGATGTTTTGAATGAGGTGGTCCCAGATGTGCCATTCCCAAACGATGCGTGCGCTGTTGGGCCGCACGGGCTCAAATTCGATCAGCATATCGGGCCAGATGCCGTTGGAAGGTATCGCCGAGGAGCGGCGGCCGGCACGACGCGCCTCCTCGGCGCTCTTCCCTTCCCACGCGATCGCCAGGATGTTTCCGTTGGGAAGGACGGCCGCATCATGGTGCGGAAGGCGCGGATCGTTGTAGGTGAAATCCCAGACAAGATCGCCGTCGAAATCAAACTCTTGAAAGCGGCCTCCCTGGCCGCCGCCTCCGAACGGAGATCCGCCTTTATCGTTGCCTCCGCGGAGGACGTGGCCATTATCGAGAAAGTAGACCCAGGCGCTCGGAAGGAAGGAACTTCTCCACGTTCGGATGACGTTTCCGTCAAGGTCGGTTAGATACGTCATCTCGGAACTCATGGGGGCAAAGAGCAGGTACCCAGGACTGACGCCATCGCATTTCAGACGGAGTCCGCGCATCCCCGCCGTTCCCTGTCCAAAAACCACAGAGACGACGACCACCAGGAGAATCAGAATAACCAGGACTCTTGATTTCATCGGTAAAAGCACGGCTCGCCAGGCAGCGGCCGTGGTCTTACCGATTACTTAAGCGGGTTCGGGGTTTTGTTACGGATAAAGTGGAGGTTTTGGTCTACGCAACCAATCGCGGATGCAATCTCGCCGGTATCGTTATCGAGCGTTTCACCCCAAACGTCGTATGCAACCTCCGGCTCGGACGCCAGCGACAGCAGGCACCAGGGACAGCCGAGCCCGAACTCGACGAGCGCAAGCATACCGCCGCATTTGTCACAGGACAGAAGCGTATTCATGGGGGTGTCTCCTATGAACTGAGCACTGACATCAGGAACCGAATCTCGTCGTCGACCTCGTCCGACGTCGCAACCGTTTCAGCAATTTCCGCCCGAACAAGATCGCGATAACGCCTGCGCATTCTGTGAACAAGCGTGCGAAGCGCGCCGGCGGACACGCCAAATTCTGCGGCTAACTCTTCGTATCGTGCGCCATCGGAGTCTCGACTCAGGAAGGGGACGAGTTTGTCAAATTGCCCGCTCCTGCCGGCGGAGAACTCCGATCTCAGTCGCGACATCGCATGCTCCAGCAGCGATAGCGCCCAGCGCCGTTCGAACAAGTCCTCAGGAGTCTCTGTGTCCGAGCCGGTAGGATCAAAGGACGCTTCGGACGCCAGCAGATCTATCGAGACGGGAATCTCACCACCGCCGCGCTTCAACGCCTGAGCACGGTCGCGTTCGTTGGAAAGAAAATGTTTCACCGCCGTCAACAGGAAGGAACGAAAACGGCCGCGCTGAGGATCTGCAACCTCCAGGAAGTTCTTCTCAAGCAGCAACGCAAAGAATGCCTGCGTCAGATCCTGCGCCTGGTCGCGATCGTAGCCGCTCCGGCGGATGAAGGCGAAAACCGGATTCCAATACGTCTCGCACAGTCGTTCCAGCGCAGGTCGCGATCCCGCAGACGGGTCGTGTGCCGCCGTCAAAACAAGACTCCAGGAAGTTGTCTGAAACTTCGCGCGTGGTGGACCGGACATTTGCGGGCACTCTACCATGGATGGCGTTCCGCCTCCTCACTAGAGCTACTTAAGCGAGGCAACATTTTTGTTACACTGTGAATCGTCGACATCGACAGGAATGAAATAGAATCCAGGTATGACGGCTCTGGCTTTCTCTCTGTTCGCACTCCTGCTGCTGCCACCTCAGGAAAATCCCAAAGATCTGCAGGCGGTGTTCGAGACCTCGGCAGGAACGTTCGTTGTCCAGTTTTACTCGGACCAGGCGCCCAACCATGTGCAGAAGTTTCTGCAACTCGCACGAGACGGTTATTTCAACGGGACATCCTTCCACAGCATGGTCTCGCGCGCGGTCGTACAGGGTGGGGATCCCGAGACCAGGAACCCGAACGCTCGCGATAAGTACGGGAGTGGCGGCTACAACATGGGGCTCAAGCGGGAGATTTCCGACTTGCCGTTGAAACGGGGCACCATCGTCGCCTTCACCCTGCCGGGTATGCCCGACAGCGCCGGATCACAGTTCTTCATCTGTGTCGGCGACCAGTTCCAGCTCAACGGACAGTTCACGGCGTTCGCCTATGTTGCGGATGGAATGGATATCGTCGAGAGAATTTCCGCGACTCCCACCGATGACAAACGCATAGCAAGCGAGCGGGTAGAGATCCAGACGGTAACCGTACGAAAAATTCCGCCGCCTCCTCCGCCGGTTCTGCCCCCCTTCACGACGGAGACCATCGAAGAGCTGAAGAATTTCCATCTCGCGATTGAAACGTCGATGGGGAACATCGTGGTCGAGATGTTGCCAGACAAGGCGCCGAACCACGTTCGTCATATTCTGCGCCTGGCGTCTGTCGGCGCGTTCGATCAAACGGCGGTTCACCGGGTTGCGCGGGGTTTCGTGCTGCAGGTGGGTGATCTCAATACCCGCAAAGAACCGCTGACCGAAAAAGTAAACACGTTTGTCGTCCCGATAC
>DASTBJ010000592.1:0-3165 GCA_035712125.1 Terriglobia bacterium | reverse complement strand
CCGGCGGGCTCGCCGGCTTCGCGTTTCTGCCATTGCGGACATCGTATCCACCTTTCGGAAGATGTCCACCAAACCGGATCAAGTCCAGACAGCCATGTCTGATCGACTGCAGTTCCGTCAAAGACAAACTCATAACGATCCTCGCGTACGAGTTGATTCCCCGACAGTCTTATGCACTCCGCTGCGACACCACCTAGGCGCGTTTCCACGGATACTACGAGGAACGCGATGACAAGGATGCAGTGTCTGAGAGTCATACCGCGATTCTAAGCCGTGCCACAGATTTTTACTCCCGCAGCAGCACATGACCATCTCTGAGCGATGTCGAGCGGCATATTCGTGTTGCGATGAGCGGCGAACGACGTGCTTAGGGCGAATCGAACGTTCGTCACTCACATCCGCGTCGTTGAAGATGTGGACCTGATCCGAATCGGTGGACAGGTTAGTTAAGTCGGTCGTCCTTCAAATCACACCGTCCAATGAAAGCCGTCAGGGCGATCGGCGGCCGTCAGGTCAAGCACGATGCTGACCTCTGGATGCCGCCGAGCACCCCCCTCCGTGAAGCTACGCAGCGGCCTCGCGCTCGAACCTGGCCGGGCTGATCTGGCCGAGCGTTGAGTGCCGACGTCGTTGGTTATAGAACACCTCGATGTAATCGAACAACGCCATCTTCGCGTCGCTGTAGCTCGGAAACCGGTCGGCTTCTTCCTTCTTCACCGTCGCGAAGAAGCTCTCCATCACGGCGTTATCGTAGCAGTCCGCACGACGACTCATGCTGCACGTAATCCCGCGAGCGGCGAGATACGCCTGGTAGTCCTCGCACGTGTACGTGCAGCCGCGATCGGAATGATGCAGCAGACCGGGCTCGGGGCAGCGACGCTGGACCGCCATCTCGAGGGCTTTCAGGGTCAGCCGTCGATCATTCACGGCACTGATGGCCCAGCCCACGACGAACCGAGAGTACAGGTCGAGAATCGCCGCCAGGTACAGCTTCGCGTTCTCGCCGATGACGAACTCGGTCGTGTCGCCCACCCAGCGTTGATTCGGCGCCGCCGCCGTGAAGTCTCGATCGAGGAGATTGGCGGCGATCGGGTCGGCGTGATCGCTGTTGGTGGTCTGCTTGAACCGCTTCGACACCTGACCGTGAATCTCCTCCACCTTCATCAGGCGCCCCACACGCTTTTCGCTGACGGCTTCGCCGTCCTCCTTCAGGTCCTTCCACAAACGTGGACGGCCATAGCGCTCGCCGCTGGCGGCATGGAAGGCGCGGAGCTTCGTCCGCAAGACCAGATCACGCTGCGCCCGCGCGGACAGCCCACGTCGGAGCCACGCATAAAACCCACTGCGGGTCACGCGCATGCAGCGGCAGAGGATGGTGACGCGGTGCTCGGCCTGCTTCGCCGCGATGAAGGCAAACCTCATCGGCTCTGCTTCGCGAAGAACGCCGTTGCTTTTTTTAGGATGTCTCGCTCTTCTTGGAGGATCCGATTCTCTTTGCGCAGCCGCGCCAGCTCCTCGCGCTCGGCGGTCGTCAGCCCCGTGCGACCCTTCGAGCGATCCGCCTGCGCCTGCTTGACCCACTGGCCCAGGGCGGAGGGTACCAAGTCGAGCTCGCGGGCGACCGCTGCGACGCCTTTGCCCTCGTCGAGCACTAAGCGGACGGCTTGCTGCTTGAATTCATCCGTGAACCGCCGGCGGGCTCGCCGGCTTCGCGTTTCTGCCATTGCGGACATCGTATCCACCTTTCGGAAGATGTCCACCAAACCGGATCAAGTCCACCTCGAGGTCTTGCACGATGCCCCTCCGACCTGCGTAGAGACCAAGAAGGAACATCGCAAAGTATGGGAACGCCGACTCAGGTCCCTCATAGTCTGTGTATGCGACCAGCCGGATAACCCTGGCATTCCGCGCCATCACGTCCCCGATGGAACCCACCGAGTACGGGTGCTGTTGTTGGTTTTCACGCAGCCGCTCACGCGCTGCCTGAAGGCGTACTTCACGAGGCGCCACCTCTCGCGGCCCATCCCGAACCAACCTGACCGCACGCTCAACGGGCCACACCATGATGAGGATCGTGGCCACCGCCAGCAGCGCCTTGGGCGGGACTCTCCGAAATAGCAGGAGAATGAGCCCCAACTCTGCGTAGTAATTCAGAATATCGCCGGCATGGAGGAGCGTATGCACGGTTCCTATGGCAAAGAGCACGATGAGCCGGCGCAGGTAGAACGCCAGGAAACCCGCCTGGGACTGCTCCGTTCGCAACATCTGTAACGCAAACCCCAAGCCGAACAAAAACGAAAAAAGCCGAAAGGATTTGGTCTCGAACAGGAATCGCTTCACCGAAAAGGCGAACTCGTCATATGGTGCTGTCCATGCAGGCGAACTCGCACCGAAGTTGTACATGTTGACGAGCAAGACTCCGAAAAGGGCGAAGCCGCGTACCACGTCGACGGCTTCAATGCGCCGCCTAGGCTCAGCCGGCTCGACAAGTTGTTTCGCTGCAGCGGTGCTCATGGACCTAGCTGCGCCTCGCCTAGTGTCGGGATCGATGGGTGAGAAAGACGCCGAGCCGCCGACCGGGCTCTCGAGCGATCATGGCTGGTGGGCCGATTATAGACGCCGATCAAGCCGCAGTTACCCACTGAATGTCCGCTACGTGTCCGCCTCTGGAGCCCGCAAATACCCTCCATTGGCGGGGATTTCGGATCCCCCAATTTTCAACGTGTCGTTCCGTCGTGTTCCGTAGCGACCAGTCGCCGGGATCCAGCAGCTTGAGGGGCTGGCGCTCGTAAGAGCGTGGAGGTTCGAGTCCTCTCTTCCGCACCACTATTAGAAAAGGCCCGATTTTTCGGGCCTTTTGCTTTTCTGGATGCGGATGGCTAACGGTTAACTAACGAAGCTCGTCCGGCGCCGCCGACCGAAGGTAAGATTTCGCTTTCGAACTGGGCGGTCGACACAGTTTGGTCAAAATGTGACTCTTTCCAAGAACAAGAAGTCATCGCAGTTTGCCAGATACATCGGCCCTGTTATTCAGGCTATTCGCGAACTCGGGGGATCTGGTCGACCCGACGAAGTCCGCGCGCTGATAGCCCGCAATCTCGGCATTTCCGATGTTGAGCAAACCCAGAAGAAGGAAACGCAGCATCACTCCACGCGCGTGACGAT
>DASTBJ010000591.1:0-3797 GCA_035712125.1 Terriglobia bacterium | reverse complement strand
CACGGTACAGTTGGTCTTTTGATACAGACATTCCGACACCGCGGTTTAAAGCGCCTGTTCGAGCACAATGATCCCAGTAAAGTCCGGCGCGATCAGGTGAAGCGGATTGCGGATGTGCTGGCTCAACTGGATATGGCATCGAAACCGTCCGATTTGGACTTGCCCGGATACCGGCTTCACCCGCTAAAAGGCGACCTTAAGGGTTTCTGGAGCGTCATGATATCCGGAAATTGGCGGATCGTATTTCGCTTCGCGGAGGGGGACGCCTTTGATGTTGATTTGGTGGACTATCACTAGGAAAGGAGACGGACAATGCCGATGAAAAACCCGCCGCATCCTGGCCACTCGATCAAGGACGCCTGTCTTGATCCGTTGAAGCTGAGTGTCACCGATGGAGCGAAAATCCTGGGCGTGGCGCGGCATACCTTATCCCGCGTTGTTAACGGACAGGCGGGAATTTCTCCAGAAATGGCGATCCGGCTGGAGAAAGCCGGATGGTCGAACGCCGATCATTGGCTGCGGTTGCAGACGGCCTTCGATCTAGCGCAGGCCAGGAAGCATGAAGGTTCGATCAAGGTGAAGCGCTACAAGGCGGAAGAGCTTTCCGTTCGCTAGAACACCACGTGGCATACGGCAC
Organism: Terriglobia bacterium; assembly: GCA_035712125.1. Taxonomy (GTDB): domain Bacteria; phylum Acidobacteriota; class Terriglobia; order 20CM-2-55-15; family 20CM-2-55-15; genus DASTBJ01. The sequence continues at coordinate 3,160 of DASTBJ010000591.1, read as the reverse complement.
GCGAATCGGGGCGATTGCTCCCCGCGCTTCATTGGCGGCTGTCATCATCGGCGCGGATGTTAGCTCATCGCGCTCGACTCATCGGCTGCTCGACGAGAGTTGATGGCGTCGCCAACCGACAGCTGCCTTGAAGTCCACCACAACTGAATTATCATCGCAGCCGGACCGACGGTCGTCAGTGCGTAGTATGGAGCGTGAATGTTTTCGTTAAGCCGTAAGACCATCTCCATTGCAGCCACCAGAAACGCAACCAGACACTGAGCCCACCTCGCCTTTACCGTTGTCTTTGGATCCGTAATCATGAAGAAGATGAAAAGCTGGTACATCGGACCCGTAATGGGAGCGGCCTCGGCAAGGAATCCGTGGCCGGTCATCGCTGCTCGCAGGGCGGCAAAGAGGAAGAAAGCCGTTACGTACGTTGCGGTAATCTGAAACCGCTTCACCCGCCAGGTGATCACCGCGCCGAGCGCCCACACGACCAACAACGGCGCCATCCCATTCCCCCACTGAATGCTTAGTGTGGACACCGCTTCCGGAGCCAGCAGCAGGAGAACACAGATTGCAAAGTTCGAGGGGTTCCACAGGTGATGTCCCTTCCAGCGGATCACATACTTCGACACGATTGCGATCGCGCTGCAAAGGGCATACGGCCAGAACGCCGGCGAACGGATCAGAATGCCCACGCTGATCCCTGTGATGTAGGCGCTGGCAAGATGCGGGAATCGACCGTACATCAGCCGCCCCAGCACCAATTCGACGATGATCGACACAGCGATAGCGAGCAACGTCTTGGTGAAACTCTCCAGCAAGCCCGACGAGATCTGTCCGGCTACCAGAATCGCCGTGATTAACATGGGTGGAAGATATCGGTTGTCGGCACTGAAGAATCGCGATAAAGCCGACGGGCTCTTCAATGGCGGCGATGGCGGCGATGAGGAGTGTTTCGGTGGCAGCTGTGTTTGCGTGATGCCGGCCATGGAACTTAAGTTTCCTTCACTTTGTGGATCGCGTTCGTTTGCGGCGTGCGGATCGTCTGCGTCTTCCCGGACGGCCAGCGAATCTCTACTCTTTGCACGCTCGCCGCTTTTCCAAGACCAAAGTGGAGACGGCGTTGGTTCTGGGCGCAGAAACCGCTTCCGCCCGACACTTCCTGGAGTTGCTGTTGGCCGTTCCAGAATACGCGCACCTGGGCTCCGATTGCACTACGATTGCTTTCAGTGCCTTCCAACTCGAAGGCGATCCAGTGTGCATCGGGATCAACGGTGTTCTTGTACAGCAAAGCACGGCCCTTCTGATTCGCCACCACGGCGTCGAGACGGCCGGTGTTGCTGAAGTCGGCGAGCGCGACGGCCCGGCCGTCGTACACGTCGGTCACGCCGATGAATTGGGCGACTTCGCTGAAGCGGCCCGCGCCGTCGTTAATCCAAACTTTCTTCTGCTGATAGCCAGACAGACTCCGATTGTTCATCGCGGGCCAGTTCTTCGCATCCGAAATGATGAAGGTGTTGCCGCCAGTGACTTTCGAATAGTCGTACCAGTAACTGCTGCCCCGGTCTGCGGAAATAAAACCATTGACCAGATAGAGGTCCAGGTAACCGTCGTTATTCAGGTCACCAAACTGCGCTCCCCAACTCCAGCCGCCAAGTTCCACACCCAGCTCTCGCGCCATATTGTCGAACTTGAGATCATCGCCAGAAGTCCCCGCGCGGGGGACCCACAGGTTATTGCCTTGAAGCAGAATGCCTTCCTCCGAAATGTTCGACACATACACCGCCAACTCGCCGCGATTAAACACATCGCCGACGGCGGCGTTCATCCCGCTCTTCGGCGCAAAGCCGATGCCGGTCTGGGCACCGACTTCTCGAAACTGCTTACCGCCTTCGTTGAAGAACATCTCCGAAACGCCATAGTCGTTAGCGATGAACAGATCGGGGCTGCCCGTGCCACGAAAGTCCGCAGCCACAGCAGCCAGCGCCCAGCGCGTGGACTTGATGCCAATCTTTTCGGCAATTTCCTCGAAGCGGCCATTTCCAAGATTGTGAAACAGGAACTTTCGCCCGCCGTTCTTCGCGTATTCAAAGCTCTCGGGCATCATGCGGGTATCCCTGAGCTGCCAGAGGTTCAGTTCCTCGTCAAAGTAACCGGCCACGAAAAGATCGAGCCTGCCGTCGCGGTCGTAGTCGAACCACAGCGCATTGTTGGCGTTGATCCACGGCGGGAGCCCCGCCTGCTCGCTAACCCGCGTAAAGCTTTTTCCGTTGTCGTTGTGAAACAACTCCGGCCGGCCCCAGCGGTACAGGAACAGGTCTTCATAACCATCATTGTCGTAGTCGCCCCACACGGAACCCATCGAAACGCCTGTTTGACGCGAGTTCAGTTCGCTGACACCAAGGCCGGCGGCGACATCTTTGAAGGTCCCGTCGCCGAGGTTCCGGTACAGCGCGTTCCTGGTGCCTTCGCCGCTATTCGTAAAATAGATGTCCTGCCAGCCGTCGCGGTCGAAATCCACTACAGAGACCGCTGCCCCCATCGAGGCGATCTGCGGCATGATGTGATCGAGCTTGGGGTCCAGTATCGGCGCGCTGTGCAGGAACGTTATTCCGGAAGCCTCAGCGGATTCCCGAAAGCGAAAGCCATAATTCGACGCACCGCTCTCGTTTTGGGGAGCTTCCAGATCGGCTGAGATACGACGCAGAATCCAGGGCGTCAGTAGCAGCCCAATGAAGAGTAAGGTCAAACCGATCCTGAGAGTACGCGAAGCTGCCATTCAGTTTCTCAAAGCCCGTTGGAAAAACTCTGGCGTGACGTACCGGGTGTGATAGGTCTGCCAGTCCTGGGGATGTTGTTTATAACCCGGATCATCCTCAAGCCTTCCCGGGGCGGTGTCGTAGTCTTTCAAGCCGCGATAAGGCAGAGGCAAAACCGTCTTTGAAAACGTGGAATTCAGATCGCCGTCTTTGATCCAGCCGTCACCGACCATCACATAATCGCGGATCCAGCCTTCGGGAGGAGGCGAAACTGCGGCAAACTTCAAGCGTAGCTCATCGCCCGCATTGACGATGACCATCCGACCATCGACGTTCTTCAGCAACTCGCTGACTTCTCCGTGTCGTGAATAAAACCCGATCAAGTCGCGCCACTGCGGAGTGGTTGCCTTCAG
>DASTBJ010000590.1:0-3274 GCA_035712125.1 Terriglobia bacterium | reverse complement strand
AAAAAGGAGCAGAATATGATCACAAAACGGATTCGGCACGCTGTTACTTTGTCAGGAGCTCTTATCGTGCTGCTTGCAGGCGCGCAGTTGCTGCAAGCGCCCGAACAGGTAAAGGTCAACCTGGCGGTCGCGATCGCTGCTCCTCATTTGGCCTGTCCAACGCCCCGCGAAATTCCTCTCTGTCCCCAATTTCCATGCGCAGTTATGACTCCCACTGCATGACGGTGAACGAACGGGCAGGCAGTTCGATACGGGTCCGGCCATTGGTTGTTGAGGGCCGCTCGAAGGGCTGCGGCTTCACCCGTTCCGGAGCATCGAAGCCGTTAACAGCCTTCAAATCGTTCCCCGTCAAAACCTGCGAGACTGCGACGCGGGTTTTTGGCGTGTCTTCCCAGGCGAGTTCCACCTGGCGGGCATTCGACAGATCGCGATTCAGAACGAACAGTGTGGTTCTGCCGTTCTCGGGATCGACGGTGGCTGCCGCGTCGATATACCCGACGGCGTCCATCTGCGGCACGTTATAGGTCGGAGACTCGATCAAGAGATTGAGGACTCGCCCGCGGGCGTACTGCAGCGACCAACTGTAGGGATAGTAGATTGTCTGCCGGAACAGTCCGTTTGCGTTGGTCATGATCGGAGCGATCACATTGACCAATTGCGCCAGACAACCGATCTTCACGCGGTCGGCGTTGCGCAGCAGCGTAATCACGAGACCGCCGACCAGGAGTGCATCTTCAAGGTTGTATATTTCTTCCAGCAGGTGCGGAGCCTCCTGCCGGCGGCCATCCACGGCGGCGCCGCTGCGTGCGCGATACCAGACATTCCATTCATCGAACGATAACCACAGCGTTTTGCGTGAGCGCAGCCGTCCGCGCACCAGGTCGCAGACCGCGACGCCTTCGGCAATTTGCCTGTCCATCGCGAGGTTCATGGCGACAAACTTCCGGCTGTCGCCTCCGGTTTCCGCGGGCGTATTTTCATAATAGCGGTGCAGGGAAAGCCCATCGACGCGGTCGTAGCACTGCTCCAGTACCTGGCGGTCCCACTCCAGATAAGTCGACATGCCGGGCCCGCTGGACCCGCAGGCGATCAGCGAGAGGGACCGGTCGACGTAGCGCATCTGCCTGGCGGCATCCTGCGCTTTCCGACCGTATTCGACCGCTGTCATCTGGCCGATCTGCCAGTTGCCGTCCATCTCGTTGCCCAGACACCAGTGCTTCACGTTGTAAGGTTGGTCGTAGCCGTGCTTCCGCCGCAGGTCGCTCCACCTGGTGCCGCGGTCCACGTTGCAGTATTCCACCAGAGCGGCCGCCTGTTCCGGGGTTCCGCTGCCCAGGTTCAACCCCATCATCGGCAGTGTGCCGACGGCCTTGCACCACGCCATGAATTCATTCGTTCCGAACTGGTTCGTTTCGATGGAATTCCAGGCCTTTTCGAGCACGCGCGGGCGATCCTGCTTCGGTCCGACGCCATCCAGCCAGTTGTAACCCGAGACGAAGTTTCCTCCGGGGTATCGAACGATGGGAACCGCGAGATTCCGGATTTCATCCATCACATCGCGTCGAAACCCGTTCTCGTCTGCGAACCTGGAGCGGGGTTCGTAAATTCCTTCGTAAATCGCCCGTCCAAGGTGCTCGAGAAAGGAACCGAAGAGGTTGCGGTCCAGCGGAGCGATCGAGCGGCGGGAGTTGATGAAGATGCGCGCCGTCGGGTCTGTCGTCGCGGGACTTTGAGCAGATGCAAAACGGCCGAACACGGCGTTGGCAGACATTGCCAGGCCGGCGGTGCCAACCTGCTGCAGAAAACGGCGTCTGGAAGTCATGACATTCCTCCTGGGCGGTTAACGTCCGAGCATTTCGTTAAGACGTTTCGTGAAGTCCTCCACGTTGTCTTTTTTCACCACGAGCGTCGGAATCACGATTTGTTTGTTGGGTGGAATCACCGTCTTGTCACCCTTCAGGGTTTGCGCCATCAGTTTAATGGCCTGATATCCGAACTCGAACGGCTGCTGGACCACGGTCCCATGAATGGCGCCTTCGCTGACTCCGGCCAGGGTCTCGTCGGCCTCGTCAAACGCAACGATCTTGACCTGACCGGTCTTCTTCGCCTCTTTCACCGCGCTGAGGATGGCGGGTCCGTTGTAGCTCCACAATCCGACCAGGGCTTTGATCTCGGGGTAACGCACCAGCGTATCCGCGGCATTCGATTTGGCGCGAACCTCATCCGCGTCGTCCGTTCGCACATCGAGAATTTCTATCTTCGAGTCCTTCAGTGCTTCTTGAATGCCCTGAATACGCTCCTGAGCGTTGCGTGCGTCCCGCTTTCCGACGAACAGCATGATTTTTCCGCCTGCGGGCAACGCCTCTTTGATCAACTGGCCAGCCTCTCGTCCGGCAGCCACGTTATCCGTACCCACGTAGCATGCGCGATTGCTATCGGGCGCATCGCTGTCCTGGGTGAAGAGCAGTGTCTTTGCTGCGACTTCGTTAATAAGGGCCGTTTGATTCTGCGGGTCAACCGGAGATATGGCGATGCCGTTCACACCCCTCGTAATCAAATCATCGATGATCCGCCTTTGTTCGGCGGCGGTTCCATCGGAAGTGATTCTGAAGTCCGCAGAAACGTCTGTCAGTTCGGCGTCAGCCTTTTCCACGCCCTGGCGCGCGATCGTCCAGAAGCTCGACGAATTGTTGGTAACGAAGGCGAGTTTCAGTTCACCGCCCGCGTTCCCGCCGGACTTGTTATCGGCACTCGGGGCGCAGGCTGCGGTCAACACCAGTAAGCATGAAGAAAAGATAGTCGCGAACCGTTTCATATTGATCCTCTCCCTAAATTGCTGCGGTGCGGGAGCCGAACTGCGCCGCGCCCGCGGATGAACCTTCAAAAATGTGCGGCCGGTATCCCGTGGCATCCGCATACCTTGCCGCTACGCGGCTGATCGCTTGGCGTGCGTCGCGTCTACCGAGCACGGCCACCGTGCCTCCACTTCCACCGCCCGTGATTCTTGCGCCGTACAGACCGTTCGCCGGTCCTTCGGACTGGACCAGCTTGACAATCGCGTCAGTTCCTTCCGAACCCAGCCCACAGGCCGAATAACTTGCGTGCGATTGATACATCAACTGCCCCAGTTCCTTCCTCTCCTCTTCGCCCGTGCGCTCTGTCAGCAGACTTCGGAACAAGGTGACGCGACGATGTTCGTACACCGGATGTGCCGCCGGCTGGCGAACGCGATAGACCTTGTTGGGGTCTACTGTTGTCACCGTATCCGGCCACC
>DASTBJ010000589.1:0-2340 GCA_035712125.1 Terriglobia bacterium | reverse complement strand
GGTTAAGGAGTACGGAGGTCTCGAGAATTTGCGCGTGAAGCGCAGTGTTGGAACTCACCTGACAAATCTCGTACATATGCAACCACAGAAGCTCATGCTTACAACTTTCTCGCTCCGTTCGTCAGGTGACTCCGTCTCACATGAATCCAGGCGAGCGATGACGACAGTTCAATTCCGCAGTAAGGAGTAGCGACTTTCCGAAAGGCAGGATTTACCTTTTTTCGTCCCCGAACCTTGTGACGCTCAACTTTTGCCTCGTAAGCGTTGTAAGCATCGATGAGACTGCTGCGCCCCTGCGTTAACACGCATCGGGGGCTTCGTGTAGACAGCAAATGAAGAATCCACGACTGAACTGTTACCTGTTCAGTATTGAACAGTCCACTTCCCGGATTTCCTGCAAACTTCGCAAACAAGCTGGAATTTTTAGCTCAGGGTCAAGGCGCCTGAATTTAACTGCCGGGCGTAAGGGGGAAAAGCGATGAGGTTCTCGCACTGGTCGAAACCCGATACAAGATGGTTTCTCGGAGTTCGCTGCCAGCGATGCCAGCTTCCCATTCTATTTTCGGTGGATCACAGTGAGGAACAGCAAGAGGAAGAGCAAGAACGTCCACGACCTACCGTAGGGAGGCTCGTTCTGACATGTACGCTCGCTGCGTGCGGACACAGGGCAGACTACACGGCTTCAGCAGTCTTCCGCTTCCAGAAGCCGTCAGACCTGGCTGAAATCAGCGACAAGCAGACCGAAGATGAAGCCGCCAAAGATCGCCAGCCTCAAGTTTAGAGTCCAGACGCAAAGCCGCTCTATCCGCGGCGATGAATCGGTGTCCAGTTGATACAACCCAAGGACCTGTACCGTAAGCTTGCGGCCTTGCTCGCCAAGGAACCGTGTAGAATGCCGGAGAGTGAAGCCCATCGCCGCACTTTTCGTTCTGCCGCTCCTGCTGCAGATTGTTCCCGTATCGCCGCAGGCTCCGCGGCAGTTTGCAACGCTTGAAGGCCGTGTCATCCATGTGATTACCGGCGAACCGCTGCCGGGTGTGGTGGTGACGTCGCGGATGCCCCAGGCGGGCGGCACGGCTCCAGCAGTCGCGGATCGCGGACAAGCCGACTCTTTCGACAGACCGGTGGTACAGGTTCTATCAGACGCGGAAGGCCGCTTTTCCGTCCGCGTAGTGGCCGGGCGAGCGACTGTCGTGTTCGGAAAGGATCTGTACGGCGTTCGCACGCTCACCTACACTCTCATGCCCGGTCAGCAGTTGCAGAATGCTGTCATTCGATTGATGCCGACCGGCACGATTTCTGGTCGTGTCGTCGACTCGCGTAGCATTCCAGTCCCGTCGGCGCGTATCCGGCCGTTTCAATACCGCTATACGGCCCGTGGTCGGGAAATAGTTTACCTTCCGAATGCCACGACGAATGACCGTGGGGAATTTCGACTTCCGAACCTGCAGCCTGGTACGTATTGGTTATCGTTATCGACGCAGTACTCCGCTGTGCTGTATCCCGGAGTGCGAGAAATTAACGACGCCGAAGAGTTGAGCGTAGACCCCGGTCGTGAGACGCGACTCAAAGACGTCGTGCTGCTGACGGGCTCGACGCAGAAGGGAACGATCGAAGTACGGCTGATCAATGGGCCGGGCGAAGGCGCGAAGGATGTTGTTTATAACTTTACCGAAGCTACCCCCAACTACGGTGCACCTGCACTTGATGGCAACTCGATCTTTGAGGTTCCCGGCGAGCGTGCGAACGCTCCTGTAATCCATCTTGAACCGTCTTCAACCCATACCGCCACGGAGGAAGTCTCGCGGCTGGGCACCTACGCGGCGACAGTGACGTGGACCTTGCCCGGTGGCATCACCGCTCGATCAACAGCGTCAACTGCGTTTAGCGGCGGCACGGCCGTGTTGGATCTCATCGTCCGAACACCGGAAGTACGGCTCTCCTGCCAGGTGATGTTGGAGGAAGACGATCGCCGTGTGACCCCACTGTCTCGGGTGAACCTGGCAATTGCGGGCGCATCTCAAGCCGCCTGCGGCACAGGACCCGATGGCACAGGAGCTTTCCGGCCGCTCGCCGAAGGCAGGTATTACCTCACTCTTTTTCAGGGCATCCCTGCGGACGCGTATGTTGTCCGCGCGACTCTCGGAGGTCAGGACGCGTTGAATGGGGATTTTGAAGTGACGAAATCGTCGTCGTCGCTTGAGGTGCGTGTTCGTCGAAACGCAGGTGTCATTCGCGGTTCCGTGGCCGACCGGCAAAGTCGCCGTGTCCATGACGCTTTCGTGGCGGCGATACCCGACTCTCCGGCACCACAATCACTTTATCCGTATTCGTTCGACC
>DASTBJ010000588.1:0-9960 GCA_035712125.1 Terriglobia bacterium | reverse complement strand
CAAGACACCAGACGCAAAAGGATCCAAGATCACGCTCCAGTTTCCCAACAAGCTGCCGAAGGACCTGTCGGCCGAGGAGATCAAGGATCTGCTGAACCCTGTTCTCGATTTCAGCAAGCAGAGCATGGCGAAGACGGGCATCGAGGCTCTTCCTCCAGAATTTCAGGAAGCTGTGAAGCTGAAAGAAGCGCGGGTCGGGATGGACCAGAATACCGTGCTCCTTGCGCTGGGTCAGCCCAACAAGCGAAATCGTGAGAAGAACGCGGAAGGTGTCGAACTGGAAGACTGGATTTATACCGGCCGCGGTCGCCGCACAACGTTCGTAACTTTCGATCAGGACGTTGTTGTTAAGGTCACGCAGTACTAGACGCTGGATCGCATTACTGGTCTGGATCGGCGTTATCTTCTTCTTCTCGACGGATTCTTTCTCCAGTAACGGAACCTCTCGTATCCTCATGCCCGTACTGAAGTTTCTCTTTCCTTTTCTGTCGCCGGAACAGCTGCAGGCAGCACACGTCGTCTGCAGGAAAGCAGGCCACGTCCTCGAATACTTCGTTCTCGGCGTTCTCGCATGGCGCGCTATAACCGCGTCCACACCCGGTTGGTTGCGGCCAGAGCTGTTCACAATTGCCCTGCTGCTTGCAGTCGCGCTGAGCGACGAATTTCATCAGTCCTTCGTGCCGTCGAGAACCGGAGCGCTGGCCGACGTCGGCTTTGATCTGTTCGGTGGCATAATGGGACTCTTTTTGATGATGAGACGACGACATGGAACACGGGCTCTATATTCACATTCCGTTCTGTGAACAGCGGTGTTACTACTGCGCATTCACGGTTGCAGTGAGTCCCGAGCCCACGTTTGAGCCTTACATCAATCGCCTCCTTCGTGAGATCGACCTTTCAGGCTTCAATGGCGGCGCCCGCACGGTGTACTTCGGTGGAGGAACCCCTTCGCTGTTGAATGCCGCGCTTCTGGGGCGCGTGCTTCACACGCTTCGTTCCGTGCCGCATGAGGTCAGCATCGAAGTGAATCCCGGCACACTGTCCGACACCAAGATTCAGGAGTATCGGGATCTGGGTGTTTCCCGAATCAGTCTCGGCGCGCAGTCTCTCGAAGACGAAGATCTGGCGCGCGCAGGACGATTGCACAATGCCAATGTAGTCTTCACCGATTTCGAGATGCTGCGGAAACACGGATTTCGCAATATCAACCTGGATCTGATCGCGGGCCTGCCGGGCCAGCGACTGGAAACCTGGAGCCGCAATCTGGATCGTGTACTCGCACTCGCACCGGAGCATATCTCGCTGTACATGCTCGATCATGAGGAACGCAGCGCCTGGTCGCGGCTACCGGCTGGAATTCCTGACGAGAACGACTTCGCGGATTTCTACACACTCGCCGAATCCAGGCTCGAATCACGCGGCTACATCCACTACGAAATTTCGAACTGGGCGCTCCCGGGCAGCGAATGCGCGCACAACATCGGTTACTGGTCCGGAATTCCGTATCGAGGCTTTGGTGTGGGCGCACATTCGTTCGACGGCGTGCGTCGTTTCTGGAATACGTCGTCGCTGGCGGACTATGCGGCATCTGTGGATAGCGGCCGGTTGCCTGTTCTCGATGAAGAGGTTCTGACACCCGATTTGCAACTCGAGGAAGCGTTCATGCTCGGTTTGCGTCAGGCGCGGGGAGTGGACCTGCAGGCTGTTGCCCACCGTTTCGGGCTGGTGTACTCCCCGGAATGGCACGACCGCGTTCGGCAGCTGGAGGACGCGAGTTGGATTTCATTGAACGGATCCATTCTCACGCTGACCCCGAAAGGCCGTCTTGCGGCGAACTCCGTGATTGAGGAATTGTTATGGCCGACACCGTCATCAACCGCATCGACCTGAGAAGCGATACGCTTACGAAGCCTTCCCCTGCAATGCGCCGCGCCATGGCGGAAGCCGAAGTCGGGGATGATGTCTTCCTTGAAGATCCCACGATCAATCGTCTGCAGGAGCGCGCGGCTGAGATCTTTCGACGGGAGGCAAGCCTGTTCGTGCCGTCGGGGACCATGGGAAACCTCACGTCCATCATGTCCCACACGCGTCCGGGTCAGGAAGTAATCTGTGAAGAGACCGGGCATATCTACAACTATGAGATGGCATCAATGTGCGCGATCGCCGGTGTTCTGCCACGCGTCGTCACCGGAGTGGACGGGATCCTGTCGTGGGAAGTTATTGCTCCCGCGATCCGGCCGAAGGTGTACTACCGCCCTCAAACGGCGCTGATCGCGCTCGAGAACACTCACAACATGGCCGGGGGGACCGTCTACCCCACCGAAGTCGCCGAGGAAATCTGCGACAAGGCTCATGCCGCGGGTATTCATGTCCATCTCGACGGCGCGCGTGTTTTCAATGCGGCGACATATCTGAAGGCGAACGTGGCGGATATTACGCGGAAGTTCGATTCCGTTCAGTTCTGCGTGAGTAAAGGGCTGGGTGCTCCCGTCGGCTCCCTCATTGTCGGTTCGAAGGAGTTTATCGAGCGGTGCAGGCCCATTCGCAAAATGCTGGGCGGCGGCATGCGCCAGGCGGGCGTCCTGGCGGCGGCAGCGCTTGTCGCGCTCGAAGAAGGGCCAAAACGTTTGTGGATCGATCACGAACACGCGATGTTGCTCGCGCAGGGTCTCTCGGCAATACCGGGAATTGAACTCGATCCCCGAAAGGTTCAAACCAACATTGTCATCTTTCGAATACGCGACGAAAGAATGCCGTCAGGCCGGTTCCTGGAGGCGCTGGCTGCACGTGGCGTCGTCGCGCTACCGGTGGACGCCTCTCGTGTCCGCATGGTAACCCATTTACATGTCGACCGGGCTGCGATTGAAGCAGCCATTGGAGTGGTCGCGGAGGTCATGAAGTCACGATGAGTAATCGCGGAAAAACGCGGGTCGGGGTCATCTTTGGCGGTCGTTCCGGGGAGCACGAGGTATCGCTGCGCTCTGCCGAATCGATCATCCGATCGTTGGATCCTTCAAAGTACGACGTTGTTCCCATCGCAATCACTCACGAAGGCCGTTGGCTGGGCTCGAAGAACTCCGTAGCGATGTTGTCGGCGGGCGAGGCGATTCAGGGCGCATTGACCCGCGGCGAACCGATGGCGGTGTTGCCCGAACCGCGAGCGAACGGTCCTGTCGACGTTTTCTTCCCGATCGTCCACGGTACTTACGGAGAAGACGGGACGATCCAGGGACTGCTCGAGCTTGCCGGGCTGCCTTACGTCGGGGCCGGGGTCCTCGGTTCGGCCGTGGGGATGGACAAGGACGTCATGAAACGTTTGTTGCGAGAAGCCGGCTTGCCGGTCGGCGATTACTGGATGACGCGATCGAAAGACCTCGACGTGTTCATGCGCGAATGGAGCTCGCAACTGCCTTACCCTGTGTTTGTAAAGCCTGCCAATCTCGGCTCGTCGGTCGGCATCAGCAAGGTGCATGATGCGGGCGAGTTGCCGGGCGCTCTTGCTATGGCTGCGGAATTCGATCGAAAGATCGTGGTCGAGAAGGGGCTCGATGCACGCGAAATCGAACTCAGTGTTCTCGGGAACGATCAGCCCCGGGCTTCAATTCCAGGTGAAATTGTTCCCTCTCGTGAGTTCTACGATTACCAGGCGAAATACGTGAGCGACGATTCACGCCTGATCATCCCTGCACCATTGACGGAGCAACAGGTTGGTCAGGCACAGGAACTCGCGGTCCGTACGTTTCAGGCGCTCGAGTGCTCAGGCATGGCCCGCGTCGACTTATTTCTGGAGAAGGCAACGAACAAGTTCTTCGTCAACGAAATCAACACGCTGCCTGGGTTCACATCCATCAGCATGTATCCCAAGTTGTGGGAAGCTTCGGGATTAAGCTACGCCGATCTTCTCGATCAGTTGATCGGGCTTGCGATCGAGCGACACTCCGAAAAGAAGAAGCTCCGAACCAAAGTGTGAGCGAGCTTTACGTCTTGGACCGTAGCCACCGCGGGCTTGCCCCGGCCGTTCGCATGAAGACTCTCTGCGGAATCTCCTTGGCATTGAAGCCGATCGCGTAGGGACAAAAGATGCTCGCGCGGCGCGTTTTGGAGTGTTGGTCAAGATAGTAGGCGCCCACTCGGAAGTGATACTTGTCCACGGTGCCCGATAGAGTGCCGTCACCGTTGTATTGCCAGGGGCTGCTTCGCCGTTTGTCATTGACGACGAGGATTACAGAGATATCTTCCTCGGTCATGTCGACGATGTCCTGGTCACTCAGGTGCCCGACGCCCTTCAAGTCGCCCCAGCCGGTGTGCGAGTGAAAGTCGCCAACCATGGAAAGATGCGGAATGCTGTCCAGGAAACTCTGAATGCGCTTGGATGCCCGACGATTCTTCTCGACACTGCCGTGGGTGCGATGTGCGGTCTGGTACGACAGCGCATGTTCAATGATGTAGATATTGCTGCTATCGCGGTACCCGAGCAGGATTCCGAAACACTCCCTCTTGTAGACCTCGATGGCCGACACCAGAAGAGCCCAGAATGCATTGGCCGAAATGTAGACATCCATGGCGAAGACAGCCTTTGTGAGAGACGGTGTGAAGCCCGGATTGTAGCGTGTTTTTGGCCAAAAAAAGGGCCGCTTTTTCAAGCGACCCCATATCTCGGTCTTCGCGCCTAAATTGTTTTACAGCTATTACTTCTTCTTTTTCTTTGCTGCTTTTTTCTTTGGAGCTTTCTTCACCTTTTCCTCCTTTGAGTTGTGGGTGATGCCTCCCATATATAGAGGTCGATCATCCCAATGGGCACTAGTATTGTGTTGATACTATCAACTGTCAACCTAAATTTTTGAATCTTAAGGGGTTTTACGGAGCCTGGTAGTAGCCCTTCCGGTGCCGGACTTCGAGTCCGTTTCGCGCGACCTGAACCTGAATCTCCCGGAATACCGGCTTCCTCTCCGGACGTTTGTTCGTGGACGTATATCCGAGAACGTACTGGTTCCGCGCATCCTCGGTGCTAACGGAGTAGCAGGCCTCAAGGGTGCTTTGGGACTCCGTGAAGCACGTCTCCCCGCCCGTCGCCTTCGAGTACGACGTGAGAGAAGAACGGACTCTCTGGAAGACCGACGTATCGACGCCAAACCCGAAGAACTGAACCTCGTTAAGCAGCAATCGATCCAATGCACTGTCGAACGAGTGTTCGCTGCTTTGATTACGCCCGTCGGAGGCAACGAGCAGAACTCGGCGTCGTTCGACAGGGCGAGTCGACAAATCCTCCGCTGCGACGAATACGGCGTCGTGAAGAACTTTTGTGGGTTGGGCAATCGTGCGATTGGCGGAATCGACTCCAGGAGTCACGGGTACACCATTGAGAACCGGCCCGGCATTTGAGAATGGACCACCCGCCATCGCAGTCACTGTAGGAGTCGCGGCGTCCAGTGAGGCAAACGCCCGCTCGATTCGTATCCGGTCGGAAGTGAAGTCCATCACCTTTTCAACGAATTTGTCGAAGCGATAGACGGTGATTTCATCGTCTTCGGCAAAGGCGCCCATCAGCGCAGGGAATGATGCTTTGACGCGGTTGAGCGCAACCTCGGAGATTCCAGTGTCGATAAGAATTGCCGCGGAAATCGGCACAGGATCGACCGAGAAACTCGTGATGGTTTGTTTTTTTCCAGCCTCTTTAATGGTGAAATCCGCTGCACTCAGGTCGGCAATGATTCTGCCGTTCTTGCCCCTTGCGGAAACCGGCACCAGCACCAGTTCGACATTGCTTCGAATCTGAGGTTGCTGTGCGGGCATTGGGACTGAGTGCAGCACGGCCAGCAGCGTGAGCGTAGTGCTAACGGCTGCCCGGATCCTGCGGCCCATAGTACCCTTGTCTCGCGCGAATTTTGATGTTGGAGTTTTTGGGAATGATCTTGATTCGCCGGAATGCGCCATCGCGGGAATTGTTTGTGGACTGATAGGCAAGGCTGTATTGCGTTCTCAGTTCGAGCGCGATCTGCTCAAAGACTTTCTGAAAGTCGGATCCCTCACGTATCCGAAAGAACCCGCCTCCGGTCTCTTCGGCCATGCGGCGCATCGTGCCGGAGTTTCCTCCGTTGGAGATCGCGTAGATAACCGCATTGCTTCGTTGAACAGCGATCATGGCTTTGCTCTGGTTATAGGTGCTGGTTGTGTCCTCCCCGTCGGAAATCAGCACAAGAGCTTTCCTGCCTGTCTCGCGGGAAAGCTTTTCCTCCGCCGCAAGGTACACGGCATCGTAAAGAGACGTCCCGGTGTTCTTTAATGACAGACCTTTCACGGCATCAGTCAACCGGCGAACGTCTTCGGTGAAATCCTCCACCAGCGTGGCGTACCGATCGAAAGCAATCACCAGCGCGAGATCTCTCCGTCCAATGATGGATTCGAGAAAGACCGAGGCGGTCAGTTTCTCCTGACTGAAGACAGGGGCCACGCTCGGGCTGATATCGACCAGCAGAGCCAGAGTGAGGGGAAGTTCCTGCTCGCGCGCGAATTGCGTGATCTTCTGGACCTCCCCGTCTTCTTCAACGGTGAAATCATGGACCGTCAGTCCGGGGATCATCCGTCCCTTGGAATCCATCGCCGAGAAGCTCACGTTGACCAGATCGACGGCGACCTGAATCTTGAAGGGATCGTTACGACGTTCCTGGGCGGCCAGGAGGATGCCCGACAGCAGTACCAACGAGGCGATGGCGGGAAGTCGTCTCATTGATGCCACATGTTATCATGCGCGATGCTCAAGTTAACGAACACGCTTACCGGAGCAACTGAAAATTTCACACCCGCCGATGGCACTACCGTACGAATGTATACGTGCGGACCTACGGTGCATGACTTTGCCCATATCGGGAACTTCCGCACCTATGTTTTTGAAGACGTTTTGCGCCGGCATCTGAAGAGCAAATGGAAGCTCGTGCATGTGATGAACATTACCGACATCGATGACAAGATCATGCGAAAGGCGGCGGAGCAGGGCATCGACATTCGCGTGTATACGGCCCCGTACACGGCGGCCTTCTTTGAGGACAGCGCACGTCTGCGCATCGAAAAACCGGATGTCATCACCGTCGCGACGGATTACATCCCCGAGATGATTGATCTGGTGGAGCGCCTTCTGGCCAACGGCCACGCCTACCGCGAAGGCAATTCGATCTACTTTCGCATTTCGAGTTTCCCGGCGTATGGCCGGCTGTCGCGACTCGATCGCCGGGAACTGAAGGTCGGCGCACGTATCGATGCCGATGAATACGAAAAAGAACAGCCAAATGACTTTGTGTTGTGGAAAGCCCCGAAGGACAACACTGAGCCACGATGGGATGCGCCCTTCGGGACCGGCAGACCCGGCTGGCACCTGGAATGCTCGGCTATGGCAATGAAGCAACTGGGAGAGACGCTGGATATTCATTGCGGTGGCGTGGATAACATCTTTCCTCACCACGAGAACGAAATCGCTCAGAGCGAATCGGCGACGTCAAAGCCCTTCGCGCGGAGGTGGGTGCACGGGGAACATCTACTCATCGAGGGCGAGAAGATGGCGAAATCGAAGGGTAATTTCTACACGCTCCGTGACCTTCTGGAGAAAGGGTTCAGCGCTCAAGCGATTCGATACCTGCTGCTTTCGGTGCAATACCGCAAGCAGCTGAATTTCACGATGGACGGCCTTGCGCAAGCGCAGCATTCGCTGGATCGGATCCGTGAATTCGTGTTCCGTTTGCAGACCGCAAGATTGCAGGGCGGAACGAACCCGGAGCTGACACAGACGATCGCGACAGCCCGAAATCAGTTCGAAGCAGGGCTGGATGACGATCTCAACACTCCCCAGGCTCTCGGAGCTGTGTTCAATTTGATCCGAGCCTCCAATATCGCGCTGGACCGGGATCAACTGCACGAAGAGGACCGCGCAGCGATATTGGCCTGGCTTGCTGAAGTGGATACGCGTCTTGCGATTATCCCCAGTATGGAGGACCTGGGTACGAAGGATGACGAAATCGAGGGGCTGATTTCGGGGCGGAACGAGGCGCGCCGGAACCGCAACTTTGCGGAAGCGGATCGTCTTCGACAGGAACTGCTTGATCGCGGCATCGTCATTGAAGATACCCGCGAAGGTACAAAATGGCGCCGCAAGTGAAGTTCCCCCGGATCATCACCGCGCTGCCAGGTCCGCGCGCTTCGGTCATCGTTGCCGAGGATCAGCGCTATGTGTCGCCGTCATATACGCGCTCGTATCCGTTGGTGGTGTCCCGTGGGACCGGGGCCGTTGTTGAAGATGTCGACGGAAATTCCTTCCTGGATTTCAGCGCCGGCATTGCAGTCTGCTCCACCGGGCATTGCCATCCGGATGTGGTTCGCGTCATCCAGGAACAGGCGGCACGCCTGATTCACATGTCCGGCACCGATTTCTATTACGGACAGATGCCGGAGTTGGCGCGCAAGCTCGAATCGCTGATGCCGGGCGGCGGCCAGTGGAAGTGTTTCTTTGGAAACTCCGGGACAGAAGCGATTGAAGCCGCGATAAAGCTCGCGCGATATCAGACGGGCCGGTATCAGCTCATTGCGTTTCAGAATTCGTTTCATGGGCGGACGATGGGCGCGCTGTCGTTGACCTCGTCGCGTCCAACGCAGAGGAAGGGTTTCGGACCGCTTGTTCCCGGCGTGACGCATATTCCTTATCCCGATGTATATCGCTGCCCGCTGGGCGCAACACCGGAAACCGTGAGCGGCGCCGTGTTGAAATATCTGGAAGAAGTTGTGTTTCGCACGACGGTAAATCCGACAGAAGTAGCAGCGATTGTCGTGGAGGCGATCCAGGGCGAGGGAGGCTACATCGTCCCGCCTGCAGACTTTCTTGCGGGCTTGCAGAGCATCGCGCGCAAACACGGCATTCTCATTGTGGCCGACGAAGTGCAGTGTGGTATGGCGAGGACGGGACGGATGTTTGGATCCGAGCACTTTGCGGGCTTTCATCCCGACATTGTTGCGCTGGCCAAGGCCATTGCGTCCGGCCTGCCGTTGGGCGTGATGATGGCGCGATCCGAACTCATGACGTGGGCTCCGGGTGCGCATGCCTCGACGTTTGGCGGGAACCCCGTCTGTCTTGCCGCAGCGTTAGAAACGGTCCGGTTGCTGGAAACTGAATACATGTCGAATGCGGAGAAGGTCGGCGCCTTCCTGAAGTCCCGCCTACAAAAGCTGATGGACGTGCACGCGGTAGTCGGTGATGTTCGTGGCCTCGGTTTAATGCTTGGCCTCGACATCGTCAAAGACCGCGCGACAAGAGTGAGGAACCCTGAATTGCGCGACGCGATTGTCGTCGAATGTTTCAAGCGCGGGTTGCTCGTCCTCGGCGCCAGCACGTCCACTATCCGATTGTCTCCGCCACTGGTTATCGATGAAGAGCAGGCGGACTGCGCGGTGCGCATCCTGTCGGAGAGCATTGCGGCGGCATCAGCGTGAGTTGTCATGGGGTTTCTCGACTGGTGGCGACGCGTCCTTCCTCTCGGTCGGCGTTCCGAAATTGATGGTGCGGCATACCTGCGTTCACTGGGCTATCGCGTTGTCGGCTCGGGGTACCGCACGCGAGCCGGGGAAATCGACCTGATTGCCTGGGATGGCACTGTGCTGGTCTTCGTGGAGGTTAAGTCTCTGCAATCGGAAATGCCGCCGGAAGACGCTGTCGGTCCGCGCAAACAGCGCCGGGTGATGCTGGCGGCACGGTCCTACTTGAGCCGCTACCGCCTCCAGGGCACTTTCTATCGCTTTGACATCCTTGCCGTCTCCGTTCCCCCCGGCGGGAAGCCGGAATTTCGACTGTTCCGCGACGCGTTTGGCTCCCACGAGTATTGAAACTTGAAGCCTCGCGCGCTTCGCTTCTATAATGTGAGCTCTTCTCACTGCGGGACTAACTCAGTGGTAGAGTGCGACCTTGCCAAGGTCGAAGTCGCG
>DASTBJ010000587.1:0-2655 GCA_035712125.1 Terriglobia bacterium | reverse complement strand
GAAGGCGAAATTGGGGAATTGGGGACAGAGAGCTATTTCGCGACGCGAAATAGCTCTCTGTCCCCAATTTCAGAACGTGAAACGCAACTGCGCCTGGAACTGGCGGCGCAGCGTTGATTTTGCGTTGGCGCCAGTAATCTGCCCGAAGCTGGCGTTTGTGATCGCCAGGGTTGGAGCAGCCGGCTCCGGATGGTTAAACACGTTCGTCGCGTCCATCCGTATCTGAACCGTTTTGCTTTCGGAGATCGTGAAGGTCTTCATGAGGTTTGCGTCAAAACGCCATTGACCCGGGCCTTCCATTGTCCTCTGTCCCAGCGTTCCGCGAGTACCGGGCTTTGGATTCTGAAGCACAACCTGCCCCGTCGAAGCAATCGCGACGGCATCGATCGTGCATTGCGTCCGAAGGTTCTGTAAGGTCGTGACCTGGGCACACTGCGGATCATCGACAGGAATGTAGGCACCTTTCGTGAAGTAGTAACCCGTGCTTCCCTCGAATTCCACTTGCCCTTTTCGTGTAGGAAACGGTCCCACAATGTCTGGCGTACCCAGGTCATAGAGCATGTTCTGCGCGGTGATGCTCATAGGCTGGCCCGTGTTGAGGTTGACAATCCAGCCCATTTGCCACCGTTCGACAATTTTTGCCAGAATGCCGGAGCTGTTCGGCAGCAACCACTTGTTCGGCCCCATCGGAAGTTCGAAAGTTCCGTTGGTGCGGAAGTCGTGAATTCGGGTATCGGACTGCATCGCATAGTCCGCGTGTCGGTCGGCAAGGGTCGAGTACGTCGCTCCCAGACCGCCCGCCTGTCCGATGCCAAGGTTTTTGCTCCAGGTATACGTCGCCTGAAGGCTGACTCCATGCGTCGGCCTCAACGTTACCTGCGTTTCCAGCGAGTGGTAGTTGCTGCTGTAGGGATTGGTCAGCAGGTTCACGGCGCCGAATTGCGGATTCGCGACAATGAAGTTTTCCGGAAAGCCGTTAAACCGCAAAACCTCGCCCTGACGACCTGCAGGAATCGCCGGCAGCGTCGGATTCGCGGGACCGGAATAGTTCAAGGTGTTCAGCGTGCCTGCCAGAGCCGAGTAGTTCCCATTTGCGAGATTGGCTGCGAGGTTCGTATTGGCGCGCAAGTGCATTCCGGCGGTTTGCATTACACCGTTGAATGGCGCGCCGACCGGTCCGAATCCGGTGCCGGCAATGTTGATCCCCCTGAACATGTTCTCGAGAACCTGCAGGCTTGGATTCGCGTCATCTCCGGCACGAGCTGCGTCAAAAGCTTCCTTGAGTCCGTTATAGAGGAAGTTCGGTTGGTTGATGTTGACGACGGGATTCCACTGCTTTCGCGCGAGCGTCCCGACATACCGGACATCTACCGTCACATTCGATCGGACGCTGCGAGTCACGGACAGCGTCAAATTCTGAGCGTAAGGCGTCGATAGACCCGGATCCGGAACGTAGATCTGCTGGATGCGGGCCGTCACCGGCACCGCCTGTAGCGGTGTGATCGACGGTGGGACGGGAATCAACGAGGGCAGCCTGGCAATGTCCAGGTAAGGACTCGCGCTCCCGGGAACGAATGTCACCCCATCGCTGGACCCGGGCACGTTGATCTCCTGAATAATGTTGTTACCCGACTGGTTGATCTGATACGTCATCTGGTAACCACCGCGGATCGTTGTCTTCCCTTCACCGAACCACGGCATCTGCCATGCAAAACCCACGGCAGGTCCAAAGTTGTTCCAGTCGTTGGGATACCAGGTGCTATCTGAATTCGGAGACCCCTTCCCTACAAACTCAATTGCCGTCAATTCGCCGCGCTGGCCCGGCCTCATCCAATCCTCCCAGCTTTCACCTGAATAACCCCAGAGGCGATTGCCGCCTCCAACAGGAAGCGGCATCAATCCGTGAGACTCATAAGGGACCGCAAAATACGCCCACCGAAGTCCGAGGTTGAGCGTGAGGGTCTTTCGAATTTTCCAATCGTCCTTTAGAAAAATGCTCGCCTCGTTCTGATTGTGCATATCGCGAATTCGTTGAGGGAATGTCGTGTAGTCTTCGAACGCGCTCAGTTTGGTCGGATCCTGCATGAACCTCAGCTGAGTGACGTTGGCCAGAGAACCTGCCATGAAGCTCAAAAGGTTGCGCATTCTCGCGTTATTTCCCGTGGTCGGAGAGCCCGCCAGTCCAGGAACATTGGTGCTGGTGATTGCGCCGTTAGGTATGAGCGCGTTTGCCGCATCGCCACCGTTGGCTCGAGGTATAGTCGTTGTACCGATGCCCGCGTCATATCCGCGCGAGTGTCCCCTTCGGATCTCGGCGCCCAGTTTGAAAGCATGCTTATCCTTCGTCCAGCTGATGGAGTCGCCGAACGTCCACAACGATGTGTCATCGAAATAAGTACTCGTCGCATTGCTGCCGGGAACGCTTGCGAAGTTCACCGCACCTGTTCCGGGTAACACAACCACCGGGTATCCATTGAGACTCGGATAAAAATTCATCGCCGCCTCATTGGATTCCGGATTGTTGAAGGCTGTATAGGTTCTTCCCGCAGTGAGTCGATAGCCCACACGCGCTTCATTGAGCAGGGTGGGTGAAAGAGTGGAAGTGAAATTGACGGACAGCGAGTGGGGTCTTCGCGTGACGGCTCCTCGGAATCC
>DASTBJ010000586.1:0-22526 GCA_035712125.1 Terriglobia bacterium | reverse complement strand
AACTGGAGAACGACCGAGTCGCGCTTGACTTCAGCCCAGGTAGGAATCGAGTTGCAGTGCGGGCACCAGTCGCTGCCCAACGCTCACGTCCGCCATGCCGTCGTCCCCCTTCCTCTATCAGTTGTGGCCGCCTTCGGTCTGCTGCAGGCTTCTGCGAACCCTCGCTGCCTGCACTATTCCGCACACTCACTGTAGATCAAAACCTTCATCAGCTTAAGAAGGGGTGAGAGCCAGGGGCTTTTGCACGATGTTCCTTACCTCACCTTCACATACTTTCGCAGGACTCGCGGTCGGGGCTCTCCCGCAAAGATGTTTCCGTGTTTGTCCACGGTTCCGAATTCGGGACCGCTTCCCGTCCGCGATACGGGATTGCCTCCCTGGTCCAGAATGAAGTATCGGACCCAGCCTTTGAGCGCGTCCCCGATCCGGATTCCCTGCTCGAACCCAGGGTTGTCGACGTCGTCGGATTCCGAGTCGAACACATAGATGAGATCTTCGTCATTCACTGAAAAGGCTATACCGCTGGGCATGCCGAACTGATGCCAGGTCGCGAGATGTGTCCCGTTCTGATCGAAGATCTGGATTCTCGTGTTGGATCGGTCGCACACGAACACGCGACCTCTCTTGTCCATATTGATGCAGTGCGGAGTACGGAATTCGCCCGGCGCATATCCGGTCTTGCCCCAGGCCGCGATAAATTTTCCGTCTTTGGAATACTTGACGATGCGGTTGTTGGAGCCGTGACCATCGGCGATGAAGATGTCGCCATTAGGCGCGGTTACAACGCCGGCCGGCGAGCGGAAATGGCGCTCGTCGTTTCCGGGAACTCCGGGCTCTCCGAGCGTCATGAGTACCTTTCCATCCGGACTGAACTTCCGGACGAAATGCCCCGCTCTCACTCCTGCTTTCGCCGCGGTTGCGACCGCATCCTCGGCTGCCCCGTCTGTAGCCCAGATGTTGCCCTCGCGGTCCACGTGCAGACCGTGAGGCCAAATGAACATCTGAGCGCCGAAGCTGCGCACCACATTCCCTTTCGCGTCGAACTTGTAGATCGTGTCGTGGGGTTTGAGCTTTCCGTCAGGGTGCATGCAGTCAAGACCGAAGCGGCCACCTCTGGCCGCCGGCACCGGGCTTGTCTCATCGCAGCGAATGAAAGCCCAGACACTCTCGCCGTCGATGTCGATGTGCACGGAAGCCGGCGGTCCCATCTCCCGACCGCCGGGAAGTCGCGCCCACTCGCCTCCGGGAACGCTTGGGCCCCCTCCGTCCGCCAGGCCACGAACCGGCCGATAGGGATTGTCCGCAGGGCCTTGCGCCATCGAAGCCGCGGTAAGAGTGAGTAGTGCCGCAACGGAGCATGCCAACCACGTTTTTCGATTTAGCTTCCTCATGACACACCTCTTTATGGGTTTCGTGATTCAGGGAGCGCGGTCAAAGGATAAGGTTCGAGCCCCGCGGATGCAACAATCCAACGCCCTTGCATTGCACGGGTTAAGCATTCGCGAATGCATGCCCGGACGTTCGACGATACTCATCCCGCAACTCGCGCTCGAATCGTCGAAGGCTATCGCAGAATAACGCCGGACTCCCGCTTTAATCCTTCCGAAAAGTTCGTAATGAGATGAATACGCGAGCGAACATCCGGTCATACGATGTGTCCGGCCACGGCCAACGGCTGCTCGTCCCCGACGCGACTTTGGAGGGTTCGCCAACTACGTAGTCGGCGCTGATGCCGCCCCTCTCTTGAAGATCGCATGATTGCAGTGTCTGTTACGACTGAGGGCAATTTTCAGTTCGGCCAAAAAAGCATCCTGTTTGATCGACCGACCCGATCACACTGTTGGGCGTCGCGATTGGTCTTACGCTCGTCACACTGGCGACATGTTACGTGCCGGCAAGACGTGTGCTGAAGATCGAACCGGCGGAGCTGTTTCGCGAGCAATAACGCGAAAAAACGGCAAAGTTTGTACGCAATTCGCCGGAATTTCCGGCTGCCGCATGGTAACTCCAATCGATCGGCCTGAGTAAAAGACGGCCGTTGAACTGCCTTCCTGCTATGTCGGAGCGCGATGCAGAACTCCGATTGGCTTCATTTTGGTTCGATCCCTTCAGACGGGGAACAAGGAAGGGAAGCTTTTACGCCAGAATTTCACATGAGTCAATTCAGTCCGCCTTACGGCAAAGTTCGGAATAGAGCCACGCCTTCGCCTTGCTCCACTCCCGCATCACGGTGATCGGCGCGACCTGTAGAACTTCTGCGATTTCTTCCACGCTCAGTCCGCCGAAAAAACGTAACTCGACGATCTGGCTCTTGCGTGGATCAAAGCGGCGAGAGCAGTCAGTGCGTCGTCGACCCCCACCAGGTCCGGGCTCTTCCTGGGCGAAAGTTCCAGAACATCATCCAGCGGGACGTGAGCCGCGGCCTTGCGCCTGGCATCCCGCGGTTCGCGCGCTGGACTTTGAGATCGCGGTGAATGATGCCCTTTTGGTGCGCGGCATCGAGCGCTTCAGAAACCTGCCGGGCGAGTCTTAGCGCTTCCTCCAGCGGAATCGCTTCCCGGCGCAACCGTTCCTCGAGAGTTTCACCGTCAACGAATTCAAGGACCAGAAAACGCATCCCCTGGTGTTCTTCGAATCCATGAATCGTCCCAATGTTCGGATGGTTGAGCGACGCGAGAAGCCTTGCTTCGCGCTCAAACCCCAGGGGATCCTTCCGCCGGCCGAGCATGTCGGCGATTGTCTTGATCGCCACGTCGCGGTGCAGCTTCGTGTCTGTGGCCTTCCAGACCGCGCCCATGCCTCCGGCGCCGATCAACTCAGACACGCGTGACTCAATTGGCGGCCCACCATGGACCGCGTTTCATCGGCAATTGTCTGAGCCGCCAGATCGAGAGCGGAAATCTCGAAGAGCGATTCGGCCCGCGCATGTGCCGACAGGAGCGCATCGATTCTATTGCGCAAGTCTGCGTCGCCGGCACACGCCTCGTCCAGGGAGTCCGGACGCCGACTGCTGTCCAGCCCCAGCGCCCGGCCCAATAGTGCGTCGATTTGCCGCCAGCGCTCAGGCTCCATTCAGCGCTCCTGGCGAGTTCGGAACAGCATTTTCGCGCGGCGAGGGAACCACCCTACATCCTTCTCGAGACTGAAACTTTTGTTGTTGGCGTGGCTAGGCTATCACAGCCGCGCCAGACCGCGTCCGCACAGAAAAAGTTTCGGTCCGGGTGATAGTTTTCAGGCCGAAATTTTCCCTTAGTAAAAGAGACCAGCCTATGTTCGGTCACCAGAGAAAGCTTTGCACAAGTCACGAAGTGTCGTTGCGCGGGCCCTCTCCCTCCGGCAGAGGGTGTCGCGAAGCGACGGGTGAGGGACCTAACTTCATGGAAAGGAACTCCCTAATCTGGCCCGAACAGACTCAACACAAAGTAAGGGGGCAGACATGTTTTACCGCATCCTTTCACATCTCGTCGTGTCGGTCCTGTTGGCCGCGCCGCCGAGTGTTCCTGGAATCTATGAACTCTCCTTTCTCACCAACGGCCAACCGACCGAGTCGATTCTGTTCGTCGGCGATGAATTGGTTCTCAAGGCACATGTGACCGACAGCTTTGGTGCTCCGGCCCTGGGGGGCTCGGTAACCTTCCAATTCTGCTCACGGGGAGGCGGCAAGTCGTACTTCCAGATGGATCCGGCGCCAAGCCGGGAGTGCGACATCGATCGAACGGGAACCTGGAAGTCTCTGCTCTCGATGAAGGTCAATCCCGGAACTTGTCCGGATGAAGGTCCAGGGTTTGCCTGCATGAATTTTGGATTCATCTCTTCACCCAGAACTATTGGTTTTCGCTTCGTTTATAGGGAGCAGCGAAGCGGCATTGAGAGTGGCATCAGCACATCAAAAGACGCCGAATGGGTTATTCCGTAGATCGACTTTGACGGAGAAGAGGTGCAACCATGAGAGCTACACCACGCCGCATAAGTTTTTGGAGTCTTGTCGTGATGCTGCTCGCTGCGGCAGTCACATTCCCGGAGCCGACGGCGGCACAGGCGTCGGCAGAGAGGCTCGCCTACTATCTCTGTTTTGAAGATGACTTCGGAGTTTCCTACTGCAACATCTTCCTTACGGCTCCAGACGGTTCAAGGAGGCCCATCAACATTGGAGATGGTTATGGTCCGGCCTGGTCCCCTGATGGATCCAGGATCGTCTTCACGGGATACTCTCAACCTGGCTTGTTTGTGCTGAACCTCCGCAATTGGTCGGTCACAAGAATCTCGGATGTTTCTAACGGTATCGCTGCCTGGTCGCCGGATGGGACCAAAATCGCCGTTCCCGGTGAACAGTGGGACCTCCTCGTTATGAACTCCGACGGAACCCAAAGTGTTCAACTCACGAGTAACGTGACGACCTGGGGCCCCTCATGGTCACCGGACGGCAGCACGATTGCGTTCAGATGCGCACTGGAGACTTCCAATGCGGACATCTGCGCCATCAATGCCGACGGTACTGGTTTCCGTCGACTCACGTTCGATCCGGCCGAGGACTCCGAACCCGCCTATTCACCCGATGGAACGCTGATCGCTTTTCAAACCCGCAGATTCAGCCCGCGCCCGAAAATTGCCGTCATGAATCCGAACGGCACCGGAGTCAGCGTCGTGGGCACAAACGTCGAGGGCATGGAGCCCACATGGTCGCCGGATGGCACCCAACTCGCCTTCGTCCGGTTTACCTGCGACGCGGGAAACTTCTGCACGTATGACGTCGCCATCATGGACCGCGACGGCACAGACGTGCGTGGGATCGCGCCTGGATTTTCTCCCGCCTGGACCTCGTCGGTGTACCCCGCTGCGAGCTTTACCCACGAATGTACTGGATTCGACTGCAGCCTTGACGGCTCCGTGTCCTGGCCGGGCAGCAGCCCAATCACGAACTACGCCTGGGACTTCGGCGATGGAACCAACGGCTCTGGCACCACTGTAAATCACACGTATCCGAGCGGAATCTATAGAGTCACGCTCACGGTCACGGATGAAACCGGCGCTACGGCCACGCGGAGCCAGGATGTTTACGTTTCAGGTAATCTGTTGCCGATCCCGAGATTCACATATCAGTGCAGCGCGTTGCGATGCACTTTCGATGGGTCCAGTTCGTCGGACCCCGACGGTTCGATCCTCTACTACGCCTGGTGGAACGGGGAGACGAACATCTGGGGGCCCACCTTCACATACACCTATAGTTCAGCCGGTCCCTTCACGGTAACACTCTCGGTGACCGACAACGAGGGAGGCACACGTTCGACGTCCCAGGTCATAACGCTCACTCCCAACACGCGGCCGGTTGCATCGTTCGCGGCCGCTTGCACCGAACTGGTATGTACGTTTGATGGGTCGGCCTCCTCGGACAGCGACGGCACGATCACGAGCTATGCGTGGAACTTCGGCGATGGAAGTACTGCAGTTGGAATGACGGCGAACCACACGTACCCGTGGCCGGGAGTCTTTACCGTCACTCTGGTTGTTACGGACAACATCGGGGATACGGATGACCAGACGACGACTCTGACGCCCCAACAGTTCGTGCACATTGGCGACATGGATGGCCAGAGTTCAGGTCAGCAGAATACGTGGACTGCACGCGTCATCCTTACGATGCACCGTATGACCCATGCTTGGGCTGCGGATGTGTTCGTGAATGGCTCGTGGAGCATCGGTGGAACCGCAACGTGCCAGTCCGGCTCAAACGGCCGGTGCATCGTCGATTTGCCCAACATCCCACGGAAAACCAGGAGCGTGACCTTCACGATCAATAGTGTGACGGGACCTCGATCCATCTACGTTCCTGCGGCTAATCACGATCCCGATGGCGACAGCAATGGGATCAGTTACACGGTGGGCAACCCGTGATCACGCTCCTTCTCAGGCGACACAAACGGAGACCACGGTCAGGTCGTCCTCAAAATTTCCGGCGCTGAAACGGCGGGCAGCATCGAGAGCGCGGCCGGCCAGACTCGTACTGCTGTTCGATTCGAAGTGACGACCAGATCGATCAGACGATCCTCGCCGAATTCCACGCCGTCGGAATCGCGGCTTTCGGTGACCCCGTCGGTGTACATCAGAAGACGACCACCGGAGCGCAATTGCAACTCTTGATCGTCATATTGCCAATGCTCGACAACCCCGAGGATTCCGCCGCCGCAATCGAGGCTGCGGACCGAATCGCCGGAAATCAGAATTGGCGGATTGTGACCCGCGTTGCAATAGGTGAGTTGTCGTTGTTTGCATTCCAGCACGGCATAGAAGAACGAAATGAATCCGTGTGCGGCCATCTTGCGGTACGGGCCTGTAAGTTGGACATCATCATCGCAGCCGGCACGGCTTGGAGACAACTAAAACTCAATGCCGATGCCTGCGATCTCCGTGGCAAGAATCATCGCAAAAGCGCCACCGCGAGGATCTCTATCGAGGATAGCCGCGCGCCGCAGGTAGTCTTTGAAAGTAAGGCCGCGCGTCCCGGTGCTTTCTGCAACATCGAACAAGCGACCGTCTGCCGAGGTTCGAATCAGGATCGCCTGCCATGCCCGATCCACGATCGGTTGATAAACCGATGCGTCGAGCCAGCCCCTGCGGATGCCGCGCATCATTGCCGTCGCAATCATCGACGTGCCCGAGTATTCGGGATATGCGCCGGGGTAGTCGATGACTTCCCGAAACATGCCGTTTTCGTCCTGGAATTCGGAAAGAGCCTTCATGTGCTTCTGAAACGCCGCGAGCAACGCGGGATAATCGGGATGATTCCTGGGAAAATCCGTCAACGTCAACGCCAGGCCCAGTGCAGGAAAGCCGTTGCCGCGACCCCATGCGGCATCCGTTGAGGCCTGGTGCCGGTACAAGCCATCGGGCCGGCCGACAATCGTCTGCATATAGAAAAAATGCCGGGCCGCCATGTCGAAGTATTTGCGGTCGCCCGAGAGGGCACCGGCTTTCGCAAGGATGGGAATGTCCATGAACACCGAATCGCTCCAGCCGCCATTCAGGGGCATGAACTCCCGTAACGATCCGTCCTCCGTGAATCCGCTGTTGGCCGCACGAATGACGAGCCTGGACGCTCGCTCGTCTCCTGTGCGCCTGGCAATTTCGTAGAACAGCATGTGTGTCGCAAGTGAACTCTGCGACGGCCTTGCGAAGCTGTCCACCGATCCGTTCAGGTAAGGATCCACGAGCCGCAGCACTTGTTCCGTATTCCCAAGCCTCAACTGCGCGATCAGCGCCATCGCCAGGATGTAGGTGGGCTGACCGAACTCGCGCCCATAGACTTTCCCGAGTTCCTCTGCAACCTCTCGTGGCGAGCGGCTTCGCCGCCGGCTGATTTCCATGTGGGCCTCGGAGACAGGAATGGGTGAACTCAGGGACGGCAGAATTCCGGATTTCGCCGGGACCACGCGGCTCGGAATCCTGCCCACGGAAGCGACTGAAGATTGTGAAAGGGCTTCTGCAAGACCGGTGCCCGATTCGCCGTCGACTATTACCGCCAGGTCCGGCGACTGAATGCCAATCCATCGCCACAACACATGTGAGACTGCGTTTTCTTTGTACGCCGTCCCGGTTGGCGGAAACTGAAGCGGTCGTCCCTCGCGGTTCGCGAGCGGCAGCGCAATGAGCCGAAAAGGGCGGCGCTCGACAGATAAAGCTTCAAACGCCGCAATTTCTTGGTCCACGATATCCACTGTGGTGTCCGAACCCCGCAGACCGCCGATGAGAAGTACGGTTGGTGATTGCGCGGAAGCCCCCTCCACCACGAAGGCCTCGATGCGCTCGTCAGTGGCTGTCAATCCAATGCTCCATCGCTCTGCCGCGGCCAGCGATGAAACAGGCAGGAAAGAGAAACACATCCACAGCAGAAAATTCTGGCGAGTCCGTCTCATCGGTCCTCCGTTTTCAACACTGTCCGTTGCGCATGGTATATACCACTTTTGCGCTTCAACGCCGATCGTCGTCAGGGGGTCATCGGCTCGAAGGAAATCCCCGTGCTGCCGCCGATGTCGAACGCCTCATAGCGAACCCAGTGAATCCGTGACTGGGTCAACTGACGGGCGGCGTTCATGGCCATAGAAGAGAACCTGGGAGCAACGAGGAAGAGTGGTGGCGCAGAGGTCAACGCTATGGTTTCTGCCGGGTAGATGCGTCGAATGTTGCGGATGTTGTTCTGGAGCCAGCCGCAATGACCCAACCCACGCAGGACAAGCGCGTCGTTGAGGATGGTTTCGACATCAATGACTGTGAGCTGGTTCGACCGATCCAGCGCCAGCAGGTCGATATCGCTGTGTGGATGACACGAGACGAAGATGTCGATCACACGCAAGTTTTCGCCGAGTGCCCCGGGACTGTTTCTCAACAATGAGACCAGTCGATCTTTTGCAATCGCGGTACTCGGCTGCAGGAGCACCGTGTGGGGCGCGGTCGGCGTTTGCGAGGCGGGTGACCCGGGTGCGCTGGTCGATGGCAAATCCACAGCTCGCCCGGCGTTTGTTTTTTGAGTCAGGAAGAGATGAGAGATTTGTTCCAGGCCACGGCCGAGTGGATTCTCAGGCCGTTCCGCATCCTGCGGGCCTGTTGAGTTTTCCGGTTTACGCGGATCCATCAATTCAGTTCAGGGAAGGCTCGGGGGCTTCCTCCACGACAAGGACGGAGTCATTCCCACCGGGGTGGATATCGACGGAGGCGTTCAGCGGGTCCTTCTGCCAGTTCCCATCGACGACGTAGCGATACAGGTAACGCCCGGGTGGCAGGTTTAACACCTTCCTCCAAAATCGGCCATACCGCTCCATGTCACTTCCTTCCAGGGACCAGCCGCTGAAGTCACCCACCAGCTGGACGCGCTCGGCGCTCAGGGACTCCACGGTGAAGACAACGCCCTCGGGAGTGACGGTGACTCCGGGCGATTCAATCCAGGGCCAATTCGCCGTAGCGGTTTCGCGTGGGGGTTCGGGCGGAACGACCTCCTCCTGTGAAACTACCGCTGAAAGCGCGACCTCCTGTTGCAGCACCTCCTCAGTAAGCGAACGGTAGTCGTCGTATCCTACGCAGTGCCTGCAATACTGCGTGATCGGCAAACCATGACTTGCCGCCTCGGCAAGTTTGACGCTGTACCGAATAAAAGTCTGGTAGCAGCGCCCGGGCAAGTGGTTCTGGACGTCGTCCAGCACGGCTTTTACAAACGGTGAACGTCCAGGATAGAGGGTCACCAGCACGCGAGCGGTCACGTGATGGCCTGTTTCGCGGTCCAGCAGATCGAAGGTCTCCAGCGCTTTCCCGATGCCGTGCAGCGAGAAAAAGCTGGGATCCATGGGTATGATCGCCTCCGAACAGGCTTTTACCGCATTAAAGGTTAGGAGACCCACGCTGGGCGCGCAATCCACAACGACATAGTCGTATCGATCACGCACAGCTCCGAGGGCCTCGGAAAGGATGTCCTCCCGACCGACCACGCCGGCAAACTTTTCCGGGGCGCCGCTCAGGAGAATGTCGGCCGGAGCGAGGTCCAGATTGTCGGAAATTCTGTAAACAATGTCTGACAGACCGATGTGCTGACGGTCCATCTTCGGAACGAACAGATCCGACATCGTTTTCGATATCGGAACGGAATTCGGCGTCAGGCCCAAAGTGGCATGGCCCTGCGGATCCATGTCGATGAGCAAAACTTTCTTGTTCAAGGCAAGGAACGCCGAGAGGTTGATGGATGTGATGGTCTTTCCGCATCCGCCTTTCTGGTTCACGATCGCGATTGAGCGCATATGATCCCTACCTTTCGATTGGGCCTTTACGCTGTGGTGCTCAGGGTGAAGGCCCGCCAAGGAGCAACGGGTAACACCGAGTATGGGCGTGTTCTTGACCGCTATTCTGTGAAGTTGGTGGACTAATCAGGTCCCATTCGCAGAACAAAAATGCGCGATCGTGCGGCGGCAAACTATTCCTCTTGACATTCTAAAGGTAAAACTCCATTCTCCTGTAGAATGCCAAAACAAGTCCTCCAGGGAACGTTGGATCTCATGATTCTCCGAACGCTTGCTACCATGGGGCCGCAGCACGGCTTCGGACTCGCAAAGCGCATCCTGCAGGTGTCCGAAGGCATTCTCGATCTCAACCAGGGGACGCTTTACCCGGCCCTGCTTCGGCTGGAGCAGCGGAAGTGGATCAAGTCCAGCTGGGGCGTTTCCGACGCCAACCGCAAGGCCAGGTTCTACGAACTGACGGCGCGTGGCCGTCGCCAGATCGCGCTCGAGGCGGAAAGCTGGGCGACCACGGTTTCGCTGATGGAGCGCTTTCTCCGTGAACCTGCGGTCAAGAAGGACTGACGGGGAACTCTGGTGCTCGCGCGTTTCTGGAATCTATTTCGCCGACGGCAACTGGATCTCGAACTCAATGCCGAACTGACCCATCATCTCGAATCGCTCGAAGCAGAGCATCGCGCCCGCGGGCTTTCGAAGAGCGATGCCCGGATGGCAGCGCTGCGGGACTTCGGCGGACTGGTCCGGACGAAAGAAGAATACCGTGATCAAAGGGGGATTCCGATGATCGAAACCCTGCTCAAGAATGTCCGTTTCAGTCTGCGCTCAATGGGGCGCACCCCGGTGATGACGATCGCCGTGGTTGCCACGCTCGCGATCGGCATTGGCGCCAATACGGCCGTTTTCAGCGTGGTCAACGGAATCCTGATCAAACCACTCCCATATTCCGATCCGGAGAGACTGGTCAGGGTCGCGCACCTCGCGCCGGGTATTCAGCTGAGCGATTCCCGCGATGTCGGTTCGTCGCTGTTCCTGTACTTCGTCCATCGCGAACAGAGCCGCACGCTTGAAGGCGTGGGCGTTTTTGGCGAGGGCACCTCCACCGTGACCGGCGGCCGGGAACCGGAGGAAGTTCGCCGGTTCTTTGTCACCTCGGATGTTTTGCCTCTTCTCGGTGTACAGCCTCTTCTCGGCCGGATTTTTTCTCAGACTGATGACGCACCGGCGAGCCCCGGCACCATTGTGCTGTCGTACGAATACTGGCAGCGCCGCTTTGGAGGCGATCGTTCCGTGATCGGGCGGAGTCTCGACATGGCCGATGACACCTGGACAATCATCGGGGTCCTGCCGCGGGGCTTCCGCGCCTTTAGAGGCCCTGTCGATGTCATTACCCCGTCACGTTTCGACCGGAATCAAGTCACCGTTGGTGGTTTTTTCCGAGGTAGCGTGGCTCGCCTGAAACCTGGGGTCACTCTGGAACAGGCTTCTGCGGACCTCGCCCGATTGATTTCTCCTGCAATCGATAGTTTTCCATTGGGACCTGGAGTCACCAGGGAGCAGTTGCAACGGATGCGCCTGGCGCCTGTCCTGAAGCCGCTCAAGCAGGAGGTAGTTGGCGACGTGGGAAATACTCTCTGGGTCATTATGGGAACCATTGCGATGGTTCTGCTGATTGCCTGCGCGAATGTTGCGAACCTCATTCTTGCAAGAACTGAGGGTCGCAGCCACGAATTGATGATTAGGGCTGCACTGGGCGCCGGCTGGAAGCGCATCGCTCTGGAATTGTTCACGGAAAGCGCTCTCTTCAGCCTTGCAGGTGGCATCGTTGGAATCGCACTCTCCTATTGCGGACTGAGAGCACTGTTAACTATTGCACCGGCTAGCCTCCCCCGCGCGGACGAGATCACGATCGATCCCACGGTGTTGCTCTTCACACTGGGCCTTTGTCTTGTTTCCGCCCTGCTGTTTGGAATGTTGCCCGTGGTCCGCTACGCCCGCCCGGCCAGAGACGCGATGTCGTCGGCCGGCGGACGCTGGTCGAGTGGAAGCAGAGAACGGCTTCGCCTGCGCGGAACGCTGGTTGTGGCTCAGGTCGCGATGGCAATGGTGCTGCTCATCTGTGCGGGTTTGATGATCCGTACCTTTCAAAAGCTGAACGACGTGAATCCCGGCTTCTCCTTTGTCGAGGAGGTGCAGACTGTTCCGGTTGCGATCTTGCCCGCGTCGGTGCCCGATCCGGTCCTTGTTGTTCGCCGGCAACACGAAATCTTGAACCGCCTCACCGCGCTGCCGGGAGTTCAGTCCGCCGCGTACACCAGCGCCGTACCGATGGGCGGAGGATTCACGGCCGATATCATTGCTCCGGAAGGCAGGGTTTCCACCGATGGAAGCGCGCCGAAGGCGAGACAGTTGAGGTTCGTTTCGCCGGGCTTGTTTGAGACCCTGGGCATTCCCCTGGTGGCCGGACGCGATTTCACGTGGACCGACATCTACGAAAAACATCCGGTCGTGTTAATCACACAAAACCTGGCCCGCCAGGAATGGGGCAGCGCGGAAGAAGCGTTGGGCAAGCGATTGCGAAGCGGTTCGCAGGGCAGGTGGCACGAGATTGTTGGCATAACGGGTGACATTCGCGATTGGGGACCGAGCCGTCCGCTGACCGAGATAGTCTATGTGCCCGTTCTGGCCGAGCAGATCTACAACACTCCGACGTACATCGGGCGATTCATTACCTACACCATTCGCAGTTCCAGAAGCGGCACCCCTGCATTCCTCGACGAGATTCGCCAGACGGTGTGGTCGGTGGATTCAAATCTTCCGATGGTCAACCTGCGTACGATGGGCGACGTTGTCGCCGATTCCATGGCGCGCACCTCGATCACATTACTCATGCTCGCGATTGCGGGCGTGATGGCGGTGCTGCTGGGAGTGATTGGGATTTATGGCGTGATTTCCTACGCCGTCACCCAGCGGACGAGGGAGGTCGGGATTCGAATCGCACTGGGCGCCCATGGTGGCGAGGTCCGCGGTATGTTCTTCCGGCAGGGTCTCGTGATGACAGGAGTCGGCGTCGTGATTGGGCTGGGTGGCGCTGCGACTCTAACGCGGTGGATGTCTGCTCTGCTGTTTGAAGTGAGTCCCCTCGACCCCGGCACCTACATCGCGGTCGCGGTATTCCTCGTGATCGCTGCAGGCCTCGCCATCTATGTTCCTGCGCGGCGCGCAACTCGGGTGGATCCGTGGGAATCACTGCGCGCTGAGTAAGGGCGCAAACGGAAGAATGTTCGAGTGGGATTGTTCATCGAGTACGCTCCTTGCCTGCCGTGACACCGAGACGGAAGTCTATGCGAGACGAGCACCCTTCTAATTGCCGGTTCTGGTCTAAAATACCGCGGAATGATCGGAAAGACCCTCAACCATTACACGGTCGAAGCGCAGCTTGGCGTCGGCGGCATGGGAGAAGTCTATCTCGCCAGAGACACGCGGCTCGGCCGGAGCGTCGCTGTGAAGGTGTTGCCGGAGGCATTCGACCAGGATGCTGACAGCATCGTCCGTTTCGAGCGCGAAGCGAGACTGCTGGCCTCTTTGAACCATCCCAATATCGCCTCGCTCTACGGAATGGAGAAAGCGGGCAGCAAGCATTTCCTGGTGATGGAGCTCGTCGAGGGAGAGACTCTGGCAGAACGGATGCGACGCGGCCCGATTGCTATAGAAGAGGCGTTGAAGTTCGGTCAGCAAATGGCGGAGGCTCTCGAGGCGGCGCATCAGAGCGGAGTGGTTCACCGGGATTTAAAGCCGGCAAACGTCAAAATTACATCTGACAACAAGATCAAGGTCCTCGACTTCGGACTAGCCAAGGCGATGGAGAATGCGCCTGCGAATCTGAACATCTCCAATTCTCCGACAATCAGCATGCATGCCACCAATGCGGGCGTCATTCTTGGAACGGCCGCTTACATGTCACCCGAGCAGGCCAAAGGACTTACCGCGGATTCCCGCAGTGATATTTTTTCGCTAGGGTGCCTGCTCTTTGAAATGCTCTCGGGAAGACAACCATTCCAGGGAGATACGACATCGGAGCTGCTGGCCTCAGTCCTGGTCCGCGAACCGGACTGGACGTTGCTTCCGGCGAACGTCAAGCCACGGGTCCACGACTTGGTCCGGCGCTGTATGGACAAGAATCCTCGGCGCCGGTGGCAGGCGGCCGGCGACGTCCGCATGGAAATTGAAACCCTGCTCTCGGAACCTCTCGGAGTTGTAGCGCAGTCCCCGACAACAGTCGCGCCACACCCGCTTTGGCGGCGCGGCGTACCGGTTCTGATGACCGCACTGCTCGTCGGGCTTGCAACGGGGTTTGCCGTCTGGAATCTCAAGCCATCGGCTCCGGCGCAGATCTATCGGTACGAAGTTCCCCTTCCAGGTTATCGAATTTTCAATCTGGGACCGTGGAATGTCCTCGCCATCTCACCAGATGGCACGAAACTGGTTTACGCGATGAACAACCAACTCCATCTGTACCTGATGGAGACGGGGGAACACCGGCCCATTTCTGGAGCGAATGGGGAAATCGGCAACATTTTCTTTTCGCCAGACGGTCAATGGGTGGGATTCTGGGCAATCCGTGAGCGGATGTTAAAGAAGATTGCGATTACTGGCGGCGTGCCGATAAAGATATGCGACACGCCCTCGGTCTCCGGCGCCACCTGGGACGGCAACCGGATTGTGTTTGCACAACCCCAGAAAGGCATCATGCATGTATCCGAGGACGGCGGCGAGCCCCAGGTGCTGGTCCCCATCCCCAGTAATCAGCTCGCGCACGGCCCGCAGATCCTTGCTGGCGGCAAAGCGGTGCTTTTCACACTTGGGATTAATTCCAACTTGCAGGACTGGGATTCAGCGGAAGTCGTTTTACAGCCCCTTCCGTCGGGAAAGCCGAGGAGGATCGTTCAAGGCGCGTCCGACGCACGAGTGGTCGCATCCGGACACCTTATCTACTCACTGGGAAGAAGCGTGATGGCCGAACCTTTCGATCTGAAAACCCTGGATCGATTGGGCGGGCCAGTCGCTGTCGTCGACAAGGTGATGAGGTCGCCTATCGGGCTCAGTGCGGCGACGCAGATCGCTTTTGCCGATAACGGCACGCTTGTTTACATTCCCGTCGGGCCAAACAGTTTCCCGGACCGCCGGACGCTGGCGATAGCCGGCAAAAACAACACTCTGCAACGTCTGAAAGTGCCTCCGCTGCCGTATCTCTATCCCAGATTCTCGCCGGATGGGAGCCAGATTGTCGTCGCGACCGAAGACTCAAAGGGTGCAATGGTCCACGTTTACGATCTATCAGGTGGGGCTTCTTTGCGTCCGCTGACATTTCAAGGACGAAACACCAACCCGATTTGGAGCGCTGACAGCAGGTACGTGATTTACTCGTCCGTTAGGGACGGAAAACTGGGGATTTTTCGTAAACTCGCTAACGGTAGCGGCCTTGAGGAACCCCTAATTGCAGGAGAAGAATCGCCCGCGCTCGCCCCTCAATCGGCGCACCGGCTAAGCAGCGTCCTGGCGTTATACAGAGCCGGCGGTATCCAGACCCTTCTGCTCGACGGGGATCGAAAGCCCACGCCATTGCTGCAAGTGGGAAGGGGTGCTCAAGTTCACGCCACTTTTTCTCCTGACGGGAAATGGATTACCTACATGTCGACCGAGAATGGCGCACCCCAGGTTTTCGTTCGACCGTATCCATTGACCGAATCCATGTATCTGATCGCGGACAACGCCGCTTATCCAGCCTGGTCCCCCAACGGCGAGCGGGTCTTTTACTACTATCCGCCTGATATCTATTCCGTGGATGTCCGAACAGAACCCACTTTCTGGGTCGGAGAAAAGCACGAAAAGGTATCGATAGTGGGAAGCATCCATCCCAGTCCTGCGCTTTTGCGCAACTATGACATCCATCCCAAGACGGGCGAGGTCCTTGTGGTCCTCCCCGCCGATTCCGAGGTTGCTCGGGAGGACGACCCTAAAATCAAGGTAATCCTCAACTGGTTCGAGGATCTAAGAAAGCGCGTGCCAATCCCTTAAGCAGTGCCGCCGCACTGAACATCACAAACCTCGCTTCGCTGGTTCGCCACTTTCAGTGCATCGGCCGCCGCTTCCGGAGGATGGATGGGCCCTGGCCTGGAATCTCGCCGGCAACCTGCCAAAGAAAGCCGTCACGCAGAGCGCCGCGGACTGCCTCGTCGCGGCGGTTGCGATTTCCCATGGCACGACGCTCCTCTACTGCGACTCGGATTTCGAGCTCATTGCAAAACACTCGGACCTTCACACGCTGGACTGGACGAAGTTCCTCTAGCTGATTACGACACTCCGTCAGAAGCAGACCAGGCAAATTGCTCTCTGTCCGCAATTCCCAAACGAGCGACTATCCCTTCGACCACGACACCACGCGAGCCCACAGCCTGAGGTTGGGGGTTCGTGGAGCCTAACCCCGTTATTCGCAAACTCAGCTTTTGACTTCAAATGTGATCTTGGCGTTCACCCGGAAGCGAACGATTTTTCCTTTTTCCACGTCTCCCTGGAGATGAGAGATATAGATCGCCTTGAGGCCTTTGATGGTTTTTGCAGCGTCTTGCACGGCCAACTGAGCGGCTTCCTCCCAGCTTTTGTTGGATTGAGAAAGGACTTCGATTACCTTGTGAACTGCCATGACATGGCCTCCTTTGAATAGAACAGAATCGGGAAATCCAAAAATGGAACACATGCGGCGAGGCAGCGATCCGGAAGTGGCTCGGCAAATCTGAATGGGCGGACCTGATCTACGCCGATTACTACTGTGTCACAGTTCCCGCGACGGGGTCGATCACATGTCTTCGCGAGCGGAAACGCCAGCCGCTCGGCGTCCTCACATACTCATCG
Source organism: Terriglobia bacterium (assembly GCA_035712125.1). GTDB lineage: Bacteria > Acidobacteriota > Terriglobia > 20CM-2-55-15 > 20CM-2-55-15 > DASTBJ01. Next base: position 5,841 of record DASTBJ010000586.1, on the reverse strand, counting down.
TAATAGATGCCCAACTGCCCTGCGGTTTCCGCATTGAAGTACCTGCCATGGTTCGCCGGATAGATAGCGTATGACTTTCCACGGGCGCTGCCTCGATCAGGCTCGATGACGAGGCTCTCTGCGAGGTGGAGGATGTAGGCGCTCGGCGGGGTCCTTCGGCTTTCGCAGTCGGGTCCGCCGGCCAGTGTGATCAGCGCTTCGCGCGTGTCCCGCACTGCAGGCATGCCATCACCCCGGTCGATGACGAACCGGCCGCCATCGACGAAGAGATCGGCGAAATCCCGGCCGCCGTTGCCGCAGTAATCCAGCGCGAAGTTGAGCCTGTTGACGAGTTGTTGAATCTCGACGTAGTCCGCCACGGTCAGTCCGGGCTCCTGTTGCTCCACGGACCCGTCGCACGTGGACAGCACGAAGGCCGCGCTTCCCACACATCCGACCAGTAATAACCCAAACAGAGTCTTCTTCATCCGAACAGGGATATGAACAGCAGCGGCATAGCGGTCTCGGCCCGCATATCGGAGCATCCTAACGCACTTGCAGATCCAGTCGAAGTAAAACCCAGGCGCATAAGCCTTGCTCGCCGGTGATCGCAATTGTGAAACGCGACAAAAATAGAAACAACCGGCCTGGCCTGGCCCCCTTTCTTCAGTTCCACGTTTCCAGCTGCCGCCCAAGTTCCGGCCACCGGTTCGTAATCGCCTCCCTGATCTGTTTTCGAACCCGGGACTGCTCGGTAGCTGGCCACACCTCGAGTATCAGTCGCGAGGCATCGTTGAACTGTTCACAGTAGATTTGCTGGAGGACGACTGACGTCGCGGCCAGTCGCGTGTCCTCACGGTCTTCCAGGCGCCCGGTGTCTTGCCGTGAGTCCTGCTTCGCCTGTCGCGTCAACCTTGCCAGTGATGCGCGGAGACTACCGGGAACCTGCAGTTCCCCGGCCAGCATCGGCTTACAGTAATCTTGCGTGACTTCGACCAAACCGCTCTGCTGGAATTCGCGCGCCGTGGCAACAGTCGATACGTCGGATGCATATCCGCTGAGACCTTCGAAGCTCGCCAAAATCCAAACTAGCGTGCGGCCGGGCTTTGTCTCAAAGTCGAATGTCGCTGAAGGCAACTTCACGAGCACCCGCGGCTGCGGTGAGAAGGAGATTACCGGATATTCCCAGTTGCCGTTGGTTCCTCCCAGGGTATCGATGCCCACGACAGCGTCGGGTTGGCCGTCATTGTCGATGTCGTGCTCTGTTGCTGGATCGATGTTCGTGCTGAATCCGCGGTCCTCGAATATCGTTTTGCCATTCCGGTCACGCACGGAAATGCCGCACGACTGTTGCAGTTCGTTGGGGGAAAGAGGCTGAACGGTTATCGTCGCGCCGTTGGTGAGCTTTCGGGTAAGCGTCCGGTTGTCTGTCCGCGAATGACGGCAAGCGGTATCCTGCGCGGCGGCGGCCGCCTGCAGCATCAGCAGAAGAAGTAAGGAGGCTGTACCCACGTGCCCTCCGTTACTGTGTGGGCTGTTTCCTCAGATGCCCGTACAGGAGCTCCTCGGCAAACTCCACGCACTTAAACTCCATGATCTGCGCGTTCTTCTCGACGCGGCGGTACAGCGGCAGACTGATCTTCCACGCTCGAGTGAACACCTTCGGATCTTCAATCGTGGCTTCGTAGTTCAGGACGTCCGCGCTGCGCGCCCAAATGCGTTCGGTGACCTTGAGTTCATCGCTGTGGAAATTGCCGGCGCGATCAAACCACGTGCGGTCGTCGAGCGCAGTTGTCTCGATGACGAGGGTTTCACCTTCCCAATGCCCGTTGGACCAACCCATCCAGCTTGGCGCCGGCGCGGGCTTTGGGTCCTGCATGTAAATCGTCCGAACTGCGCCGGCGTATTGGAAAACCATCATGATGTGCTCAGTGCTCTGGATGATCTGAAAGGGCTGCGGCATGTACATGGCTCGCGGCACGCCTGGCAGGTAGCACTTTGCTTCCGGATCAAGACCCATGCGGTTCTTGTAGTTTTCGGCCCGTTTGGCGAGCGCTTCGGCGTTGTACGGTATCGGGCCATTTTCGACAACGCCGATTCCGGGAGGAACGGCGTTGATAGCCCCGAGTTGCGGAACGGTGCCAAAGTCCGCTGCATGTGTTTCGATGTTCCAGTTGGCGCCGTCCAGCGCCTGCCAGATCCCATTAAGATCGGGCCGCCCGGTTGCCGTCCGAGGCGCGCGGTAGGCGGGCGGCTGAACAGGCTGTGCAGTGCCGCGTGTCTGAGGCGCCGCGCCTCGCTGCTGCGCGTGCATCGAAGCGATTTGAACAACTCCGATTAGACTCAGCGCAGCGATGACCTGAAGTCTTCTCCTCACGCCACTACTTCCGATCGGGCAACGCGAACACCCACAGGTTATACCCCGTGGTCGGCGGCTGAATTTCCGGTGCCAGCGTTGCCGGCACCAGACGCGGGCTGCCGCCCCCATTTCCAGTCGTGACGCCGATGTATTGCTTTCCATCCACCATGAAGGTAAATGGGAAACCCTGGACGGAAGTCGTCAGGCGATTTTGCCAGAGGGTTTTTCCCGTCTTCACATCGACGGCTCGGAACGTTCGGTCCAGATCGCCGACGAATGCCACACCGCCAGCCGTCGACATCACGCCGGTCATGAACGTTGCGCGCTGTTCATATTTCCAGACTTCCTTAAGCGTGTTGACGTCAAATGCCGCCAGCTTGCCCAGGTTGCCGTTGCTTCCGGGCATTTCGAAGAATCGCCGATCGGCGCCACCCGCGCTCCCGCGTCCACCATCCTCGAGCGCGATTGCCTGGGCGCGCATCGAAACGCACGTCTGACGGAGAGGCACAATGAGCACATTTGTCGGCTTGTGATGTGACATGGCCTGCCAGTTCTTGCCGCCGTCGGTGCTTGGGCAACCGTCAATCCACTCGCCGACTTTCTGCGCCGTGATGTCTTCACGATAGTGCGGCTCGCCCGTCACAGGATCGAAATGGCTCCAGACATTCTGGAAAACCATCTCCTTGTGACCGAGATACTTCCCGGTCTTTCGATCCAGCTTCCAGAGAATTCCGTCTTTTCCTGCCGTGAAAACCAGATTCTGCCCGTTGGAATCGACCAGTACTCGCTCAAAGACGATGTCCAGATCCATCGTTTCGGCCGGTGCGTGCTGGAAGTACCACTTGAGCTGGCCCGTATCGACGTCGAGCGCGACCGTTGAACTCGAAAACAGGGCTTTATCGTTGGTGGTCATGCCACGGCTTGCGGGCATCCACGGTTTTGCCTGAGCTGTTCCCCAGTACGTCATGTTCGTTGCCGGATCGTAGCTGCCCGTGATCCAGGTTTCGCCGCCCGCGCGGACAAAGTCACTATTCTTGCCCCATGTGTCGCCGCCGCGTTCACCCGACTTCGCGATCGTGTTGAAGGCCCACGCGGGCTTGCCCGTCGCGGCGTCGAAGGCACTGATGCGGCACTTTTCGAGTACATAGGCCGCGCATCCACCCATACCCTGAATCACCTTGCCCTTCGCAATGAGGGGCCCGCTGGAGCTGCCATGTCCTTCCCAGGTGACCGCATCCCAGACTTCCTTGCCGTTGCGAGCATCGAGCGCCTTGATGTGCCCGTTGCTCATCATGAAGATCACTTTGTCCTGATAAAGAGCGATACCGCGCGCTGCGATATTGGGGCCGCCGGTGTTGTATTGCCAGATCACCCTGCCTTTGCGCGCATCGATAGCCTGGATGATTCCACCCGTGTTGTTCGCGAAGATCACGCCGTTGTGGACTAGCGGCGCGGTCTGCTGCGTCCCGCCCTCATTCATGGGCAGCACCCAGGCGAGCTGCATCTGGCCGACGTTGGACGTGTTGATCTGATTCAGCGTGCTGTAATTCGATGCGAATGGATCACGACGGATCATCAGCCAATCGGCCGGATCCGGATTCTGCAGCATGGCGTCGGTCACGGGGACATAATTCGGAATTTCGCCGGCGACAGTTACGCCGGCGGGCGCTGGCGCTGGGGCCTGCTGGCCTCCCCGGCCTCCACCCTGTGCCGCTGCACCGCCCTGTGCACCGCCGGGCACTGCGGGAACGGCGCCGCCACGCTGCGCGCCTGCTCCCTCTCCGCCACCCCCGCGGCCTCCACGCTGGCCGGCCGCAGGAGCTTGTCCCGCCGCTGGCGCCTGACTCAACATTACAGCGGCGATTGCCACAAGACATGCGGCGATCACCAATACCGAGAAGATGCCTTTGCCTGAACGAGTCATGATCATCCTCACTTCCTGGAAACCGCTTACTTCATGAACCAGCCCCACAGGGCGCCTTCGGGAGTGTTCTGGTTGTGAATCTGGACGTAAAGTCTGTTGTTCTTCAGCAGATCGACCTGCGCCGCCGTCAGATCCACCGCTCCCGATATTGTTCCTTTTGTGGCCTTGGTCACGGTGAGATCGAATAACACGGGTCCGCGAACGCCCATCGCCGGCCCGCTCCGAATTTGCGCGATCGATGCCGGATGCTTGAAGTTGTCGAACGTTCCGGCAACCGTGAGTTTTGTTCCTACGAGAGTTCCTGTCACGTTAGCCGTGGCAAAAACGTCAGCGCTCTGATCGATCTCCGCCCGCCCCCTGGCGTTGGCGACCGGCACCACGCTCAGGCGCGCTTTGTATGTTTGCGCGGACTGGGCCAGCGACGAAAAGTCCGACCAGAGCAGCCCCGCAACCAATACGGCTGCCCCAAACACAATTCGCTTGTTCGTTTGTACAGAAAACATGGATGTGCTCCGATGCTCGGAATGTGGGCTGAATTATGCCTTAGGATTCCGAAGTTACAAAAGTGGTTTGGGGCTGAAATGGGGTTCGAGGTGCCTGACCCCGATTTTTCCTTTGACTGAAAGGCGTGGTCGGCCGATGCTTTTGCATACTTTTTCGGGATTACGCGGACAACCAGGGAGCGCGAGTATGAATTTGAAGGAAAAGGTTTGTGTAACGGTGCTTTTGGCGATCTGCTCAGGCTTACTTGTGTCGTCGGCGCTCGCTCAGGGTGGGAACCAATACAAGGCGCGACTGGCACCAGCCCCACCGTTGGGATTGCGTGGTGAGCGGGGCACGGATCGGCCCACACCCGCCAGCCACGTTGCCGGAATCGGCGCGGCAACGGCAACCCTCAGTGGAAGAAGACTGACCGTTAATGGAACCTTCGAAAAGATGGTGTCTCCAGCGACTGTCGCAAAAGTAGGCGTGGGATTGGCGACAGGCGCGCGCCTCGACCTCGTTTACGACCTGACGGTCACAAAGACGCAAAGCACACCGCCGGGCACAACCGGAACTATCGCGGGTTCGTTTGAGTTGACTCCTGCTCATGTCGACGCATTGAAGGCAGGCAAACTTTACATTCAAATCAATAGCGAAGGCGCACCCAACGGCCATTTGTTGGGCTGGCTGTTGAAATAGGGGGAACTATGGTAGGTGCGAAGAGACGACTGCTGATGGCTTTGTTGGCGCTTTCGATGTCGGGCATATTAACGGCCGCACAACGCGGTGGTGCGGCAGGTCAGGATCCTGCCGATGGAGAAGTGCCGGCCGCTCCCGGACGAGGAGGCGCACAAGCGGGTCAGGGTGGCGGTCGCGGTGGACGCGGCGGAGCGCAGGACACGGCACCGGTGGGCGTCACGATCGCAGGAGAAGTGCCGAACTACGTTCCCGTGACCGACGAGATGCTCAGGAATCCCGATCCTGGCAACTGGCCCATGATCCGCCGCGACTATCAGGCGACAAACTTCAGCCCGCTCAAGGAAATCACGCCGTCCAACGTAAAGGACCTGCAGCTTGTTTATATGCATCCCATGCG
>DASTBJ010000585.1:0-6969 GCA_035712125.1 Terriglobia bacterium | reverse complement strand
AAGTGCGGCTGCAGTGCACTCGGGCCCGCGATATTTTTCGTCCAATAGTGAAAGTGTTCGGTAAGACGATAGGTCGTGCCGATGTAGGGAAACTCCGCGACGGTCCCCAGCTTGTCGAGGTCGCTGTTAAAAACCTTGGCTGCGGGATTCGTTCCGACCTTCGGATGCAGCATGTTTTCGACGGGCGACTCCACCGGTTCGTAGTGTTCCGGAAACGGTCCTTCTACGAAGTCGGCCGCATAGAGTTTGGCGACGCCTTCAGGAAGCATGATGAACGAACCGAATTGATCCGGAGGCGCGTCGGCTCTGGTGTCGGGAACGTCTCCCGTCCACTGCGTGCCCGACCATCGCAGAGGCGCGCGCGACGCGTCCCACGGCTTCCCTTCGGCGTCGGCAGAGGCGCGGTTATAGAGGATGCGACGGTTGGCCGGCCAGTTCCACGCCCAGTTGGGGAAGAGCCCAAGGCCAGTGGGATCATCCAGACCGCGTCGGGCCATCATGTTCCCGGCTTCGGTGAACGATCCGGCATAAATCCAGTTACCGCAGGCGGTGGTTCCGTCATCGGCAAGCGCACCAAAAGTCGGCAACTGTTTGCCCGTCCCGTCGCGGCCATTAATCTCCTTCGCAACTTCCGTAAGCGATGGTGACAACGGGTTCTGCCAGGCCCATTCCATGCGCATCAGGGGCTCAGGGGCGGCACCACCCTCCTTCGCATACAACTCGCGAATCTTCAGGAAGAGCCGGCCAATGATCTCCTGATCGCGAAGCGCTTCTCCCGGAGGGTCCAGCGCGATGTTCTTCCATTGAGCCCATCGAGAGGAGTTCACAAACGCGCCATCCTTTTCGGCAAAGCACGCCGCCGGAAGCAGAAACACTTCGGTTTGAATGCCTGCGGCGTCTGGCGCGGCCGCGTAGTACTTCGCGGCGAGATCTTTCGCCTTCCAGAAACTCGACGTTTCCGTTTCAAAGCAGTCCGCAACGATCAACCATTTCAGCTTCGCAAGAGCCGCCAGCATTTTGGGCGTGTTCGGTCCGTTAGCGACCGGGTTCATGCCAAAGGCGATCAGGCCTTCCATCTGGCCGCCATACATCTTGTCGAAGATATATCCCCAACTGTAGTTGTCGGCTTCGCCGAGTTTTGGCAGGTAGTCGTAACCGAAATCGTTCGACTTCGAGGCGTGAGAGCCGTAGTAAGCCTTCAGCAGGCTGGCGGCGAACTTCGGCGTGTTCGACCAGTAGTTCATCGAGTTCGGACGAAGAGCCTTCGGCGTCGTTTGATCGAGATAGGTCGCGAGAGTGCTCTGATTGGCGCGCGGCAGACGGAGGTATCCGGGAAGCATGTTCCACGCGCCCATGTCCGTGGCACCCTGGATGTTCGAGTGGCCACGCTGGGCATTGATACCGCCTCCCGGCATTCCAATGTTTCCCAGCATGAGCTGCAGCATGGCGGCCGTGTGGATCAGTTGCACGGAGTGGCTGTGCTGGGTCCATCCCAGAGCATAGAGAATTGTGCCCTGCCGATCCGGAGCGGAGGTGGAACAGATCACAGCCGCGGCCTTCTCGAAGTCGGCAGCAGAGCAGCCGCAGATAGACGCCACCATTTCCGGCGTGTATCGCGAGTAATGTTTCTTCATCAACTGGAAGACCGAACGCGGATGCTCCAGCGTTTCGTCGACCTTTGCGTGTCCCTGGGCGTCGAGTTCATAACCCCAGGTGGCCTTGTCGTAAGTCTTCTTTGTCTCGTCCCAGCCGGAGAAGAGCCCTTCGTCGAACGAGAACCCTTCCTTAATCAGAAAAGACGCGTTGGTGTGGGTTTTTACATAGTCGCGGTGATACGCATTATGAGTCAGCGCGTAGTGGATCAGACCGCCAAGAAATGCAATGTCGGTGCCGGCTCGGATCGGCGTGTACACATCGGAGACGGCTGCGGTTCGATTGAATCGCGGATCCACCGTGACAAGCTTCGCTTTTCGCGAGCGTTTGGCTTCCATCACGAATCGGAAGCCGACAGGATGATTCTCCGCAGGATTGCCACCCATCACGAGAACAACGTCCGCGTTGGCGACATCCGTCCAGCCGTTTGTCATGGCCCCGCGGCCAAACGTGGCGGCCAAACTGGCCACCGTTGGGCCGTGTCAAAGACGGGCCTGATTTTCGTAGGCGACGACGCCCAGCCCGAAACGAAACTTTCCGAGCAGATAGTTGACTTCGTTCGTGTCGGTGCAGCCGCCGATGATCGCGGTATTGGTGAGCCGATTGACCATGCGGCCCATGGCATCCTTCACTTCAAACCCCGCGTCGCGGGTGTTTTTGATCAGCCGCGCCATGCGTTCGATTGCGTCATCCCATGAGATCGGCTTCCACTCACTGGATCCGGCGGCGCGATAGAGGGGGCGAGTAAGACGCTGATCATTCACAACGAACTGCCGCAGCGTGATCCCCTTGGGACAAAGAGCTCCGCGATTGATCGGATTGTCGGGGTCGCCTTCAACATGAACGACCGTTCGTTTGACGTTGCCCGCTTTGTCACCCAGTGTGTGAATGATGACGCCGCACGCAACCGCACAATAGGGGCAAATGCTATGAGTTTCGGTTGTGCGCGCGATCTTGAGCTCCCTCGCCTGCGCATACGCCGCAGTCGCATCAAACCCGAAAGCGGTCATCACCGCCCCGCCCGTCAGGGCGCCTTTCAAGAAACCTCTGCGACTGATTTCCATTGCCGGAACTTGTAGCACTCGCAACCTGTCAATGCAATCGGAGTTTCGGTGACGTCGACCACGAAATTGCTCTCTGTCCCCAATTTCTCTAAAGTCAGAGGAGCGAATTTATTCAAGGGAGGCTTCGATGCGACGAGTTTACAGTGCTGTGCTTGCAGTGACTGTTATGGCGATGACCGCGGTATTGATGGCGCAGGGACCGCAGCCGCAACGTGGCCAGGGCGGCCAGGGCGGCCAGGGCGCCGCACCTGCGGCGGCACGGGGCGGCGCACGAGGCGGCCCGGGCATATTCCCTCGCGTACCGACCCTGCCGTTTCCCAGCGCTCCTCAAACTATCGAGACTATTCATCAAAAGATCCGCGTCGTGCCATACGTTCGCGGTCTCGACACACCCTGGAGCATTGCGTTTCTTCCGAATGGGGACATGTTGGTCACGGAAAAGGCAGGACGCCTGCGCGTTGTCCGCAACGGGACGCTGGCCCCGCAACCCATATCAGGAACGCCACAGGTTCTGGCCATGGGACAAGGTGGATTACTGGAAGTCCTGCCCCACCCACGCTTCAACGAAAATCAATGGATTTATCTCACCTACTCAAAATCCGGCGAGCGCGGCAACACGACGGCGCTGGCTCGCGGCAAGCTGGACGGCAATGCGTTGACTGAGGTGAAAGATATTTTTGTCGCGGACGCCTGGAGCAACGGCCCGATTCACTTTGGCTCCAAGCTCGCGTGGAGCCGGGACGGCATGCTCTTCATGACGGTCGGTGAACGCAATGAACGCGACCGCGCGCAACGGCTAACCGACCACGCCGGCAAAGTTCTGCGTCTTACCGCCGATGGGGCACCGGCGCCCGGCAATCCGTTCATCGGTCGCACCGATGCGAAGCCGGAAATCTACTCCTATGGGCACCGTAATCTTCAGGGGCTGGCCATCCACCCGGACACTGGTGAGCTGTGGGAGACCGAACACGGCCCTCAGGGCGGCGACGAATTGAATGTGATTCAGCCGGGCCGCAATTACGGGTGGCCCGTGATCACCTTCGGCCGCGAATACTCCGGCGAAATCATCGCTGCACAACCAGCCCGCGAAGGCATGGAGCAACCCATCAGCTTCTGGTCTCCATCGATTGGGTTGTCGGGGATGGCGTTCTACACGGGCGACAGGCTTCCCGGATGGAAGGGGAACCTGTTCCTGGGCGGACTTTCGGGTATGTACCTCCAGCGGGTGGTGTTTAACGACCGGGGACTCCACGGTCGCGAACCTATCATTCCGGATCTCCGCCTTCGCATTCGCGACGTCCGCCAGGGACCGGACGGTTTCCTGTACCTGGCTGTAGACGCCACGCAGGGTGGAATACTGCGGATTGAGCCGACGCAGTAGGGCCTAAGAAGAAATTTTGAAATCGGACGAACGGAAACCTCAGATCCGAAATTGCAAATCTTAAATCGGACTGAGGCAGACGGATGGACAGTCCGATTTGCGCTTTCGAATTTTCGGATTTAAGGTTTCCGTTCGTCCGATTTCAAAATTTCTCTCTGTCCCCTCTCCGGCTTCTCCCATTTTCTGTCACGCGGTGATACGCTCAGCGTCATTGATTGACTCAGGAGATACAGCCATGAAGACATCGATCCTCACAGGTTGCGCCGTTATTGCCCTGGTCTCGTTTGCCCTCGGACAGGCGCCAGCGCAAACAACCGCGCAGGCTCCACCGAATGACAAGTATGTTGTGAACAAGCAGTGGGCTCAACTGCCGGCGGACTTGCCATGGAACAACAGCACCACCAGCATCGCGCCAGACGGCAAGGGTAATGTCGTGGTTCTGGTGCGAGCTGCACCGTTTTTCCGGATGTTCACGACGGATGGCAAGTTCGTGAAGTCCTGGGGAGATGCTGCTTTGTTCACCACCGCCCACAGCCTGACCTTTGACCGCGACGGCTTCATCTGGACAACCGATTCCAACGGGCACGTGGTCACAAAATTCGATTCGACAGGAAAGGTGCTGTTGACTCTGGGCAAGAAAGGGATGACTGGAGATAACGCGTCGCAGGAACTGTTCAACCAGCCGAATGCCGTCGCGATCGCTCCAAACGGTGACGTCTACGTCTCCGATGGCTACGTCAACTCCCGTATCGTTCACTTCGATAAGACCGGAAAGTTTGTCAGCATTATCGGTGGGACGAAAGGCTCTGAACCCGGCCAGCTTCAACTGCCGCACGGTGTCGTCGTCGACTCGCAGGGTCGGATAATCGTGGCTGACAGCGACAACAAACGCATTGCGGTCTTCGACAAGAGCGGAAAGTTCGTTGAGAACTGGGCATTCCCGTCACGCGGAGGCATGGTCATCACCGCAGACGACACGCTGTATGTTAGCGACGTGAATCTGGGCTCCGTCACGATCCTGAAAAACGGCAAGGTCCTCGAGATAATCGGCGGCCTTGGACGCCCTCACGGTATCGGACTGGACAAAGACGGCGCGATATATGCCTCCGATTCGACGAACCGCGTGGTCATGAAGATCACGAAGAAGTAACAGCGGTTGGACGGACAGACTCGCATCAACATACGACCCGGGCTGCGTGTCCGGGTCGTCGAAAAGCAGAATCAGCGCACCGGGAAGCTCACAGAAGGAACCGTGCTGAAGATTCTGACCAAATCGCCGCAGCACCCGCACGGGATCAAGGTGATGCTCGATAACGGCATCGTCGGCCGAGTTAAGGAAATCCTGTCGCCTCCAACCCCGGCAACGCCCCGAAATGGAAGATCCCCATAACCTGAATCGTTTTGTCGAAGCCCAGAATCCGGTCTACGGTCGCGTTTGCGAGGAACTTCGAAAGGGACGGAAAACCAGTCACTGGATGTGGTTCATCTTCCCGCAGATCGCCGGCCTGGGATTCAGTTCGATGAGCCGGCGGTTCGCCATTTCATCGATGGATGAAGCGAGAGCGTATCTGGACCATCCGGTCCTCGGGCCCCGTTTGGTCGAGTGCACGAAACTGGTATGTGCGACTCCGCAAAAAACGATCCGTGAAATCCTGGGATCTCCCGACGATATGAAATTTCGGTCGTGCATGACGCTGTTCAGCCAGGCTGCAGACCAGGCCAACATTTTCGAGGACGCTTTGAAGAGGTACTTTTCGGGACAGTTCGACACTCTTACACTAGGACGAATCCAGGGGAATCCCCCCGCTACAGAGGATTGAGACGCCTGTGGCCCACGGGATTTTATGTTCCGCGTGTAATTTCGGCATATACTGGGTGCCTCAATAAGCCGCTTTTGAGTGCCGAGCCGTCAGCTCATGTTCTCTTTTGCGGATCTTTCTGTGATTTGGCAACCTTGAGAGGAGAATATGGGCAATAAGCTTTACGTTGGGAACCTTCCCTTTTCTATCACTGAAGATAAGCTTCACCAGTTGTTTTCGCAGTCCGGCAAAGTCGAGTCCGCGACAATCATCACCGACAGAGACACGGGACGAAGCAAGGGTTTTGGCTTCGTCGAGATGTCGACAGAACAGGAAGCCTCTGATGCGATCACGAAGTTCAACGGGACAGACTTCGAAGGTCGCTCGATCACTGTGAATGAAGCGCGTCCCAAAGCACCACGCGAAGGCGGTTTCGGTGGTGGTGGTGGTGGAGGTCGCGACCGCGGCGGGAGAGGTGGCGGCGGCCATCAGCGCTGGTAAGGAGAAACCCTGATGCCAAAGGATACGCGCGCCGCTGCACATAAGCGCGCGCGCGAAAAGGCACAACAGGAGCGCCAGAAGCAAAAACAGCAGCGGCGCCTGGAAGCCCGCGAACGCAAGGAAAGCGGTGAAACCGCCGGTGGTACCGAAGATCCGGATATCGCCGGCATCCAGCCCGGACCGCAACCCAGGCCGGACTGGCTCGAGGATTTGGACGCTGATAAGTCCGAGTCCGATGCGTAATCTGCAGGGACCCGGTCGCCGTTCCGGGCTAGCTCGCTCCATATGTCCCTGGCGATAGAAACGAGACAACTCACGCGGTTTTTCGACAACTTCTGCGCTGTCGACCGCGTGAATCTCGCAGTGGAAAGCGGAACCTTCTACGGATTCCTCGGTCCCAACGGCGCTGGAAAATCCACAACCATCAAAATGCTCACCGGCCTTCTCGCCGCATCCAGCGGTGAGATTCTCGTCCTCGGCAAAAACATGCTCGATCCCAGCCAGGCTCTCCAGGCCAAGAGCCGCATTGGTGTCGTTCCGGAGGATCTGGCGCTTTTCGATAACCTGACCG
>DASTBJ010000584.1:0-3549 GCA_035712125.1 Terriglobia bacterium | reverse complement strand
CCTTTGATCGTCGCGCGTTGGAAGTTCTGGATTCGTCGCTGGGCGATTTCAAAACGACACTGGCCAAAGAAAACCACACTCTGAAGCGTTCATTGACGGATCCCCGCCTTTTCAGCGGTATCGGAAACGCGTATTCCGATGAGATTCTCCACCACGCCCGGCTTTCACCCATGAAACAAACGGCGCGGCTTTCTGAAGAGGAGACGCGGCGTTTATGGGAGTCGACTCGCGCCGTTCTGGCCGAGTGGGTTTCCCGGTTGCGGAGTCAGACAGGGAACGAATTTCCCTCCAAAGTTACCGCGTTCCGTCCCGATATGGCGGTGCACGGCCGATACGGCAAGCCGTGTCCCCGTTGCGGCGCTCCTATTCAGCGCATCGTCTACGCTGAAAACGAATGTAACTATTGCGCGCCGTGCCAGACTGAGGGCCGCCTGCTGGCCGACCGCGCGATCTCGCGATTGTTGAAGCAGGATTGGCCGCGCTCGCTCGAGGAGTTGGAAAAGCACCTGGAGGACAGGCGGGGTTAGGCCTTCGGCGTTCCCTTGTCGCCATTGACAGGTGCGACAGGGCCCGAATAGAGTTCATGACGCAAGTGAGAGGAGGGGATAAGAAATGCGACACTGGCGCGCGGGCTACAGCATTGTGTTCATCACCGGCGTTGCGGCTGCCGCATTGTTCTTGTTCGTGCTACCCCAGATCGCGGCACCACCCGCTCAGCAAGGAACGCCGCCGCGTGTATCCGGAAAGCCGGACTTCAGCGGGATATGGCAAGCGAACAACACGGCAAACTGGGATCTCCAGGCACACGCCGCGCGTCCAATGGTGGGTCAGCCGGGTTTGACGGCCAATTCGGTCGTTCTCGCAGCCCCCGTATTGGGCCTCGGTTCGATCGGCTGGGTTCCTGGAGGATTGGGGGTTGTGGACGGCAACGACATCCCATACCTGCCATGGGCCGCAGCGAGAAAAAAGGAAAACCAGGAGAACTGGTTGGATCGCGACCCCGAAATCAAATGTTTCCAGCCGGGTGTGCCGCGTGCGATGTATATGCCGTATCCCTTTCAGGTTATTCAGAGCACCACGAAAATCATGATGGTGTTCGAATACGCGAACGCCCATCGCACGATCCATCTGAACAAGATGGAACCTTATCCTAACGTGTCGTTCATGGGATATTCCGTCGGGCGGTGGGAAGGCGATACGCTGGTCATCGACTCCAACAATTTCACGGATGCGACCTGGTTCGATCGATCCGGCAACTTCCATAGCGATGCACTGAAGGTCGTTGAACGTTTGACGCCGATGGGACGGGACGTCATCCGCTATGAGGCCACCATGGAAGATCCTCAGGTCTTCTCACGGCCCTGGAAGATCAGTATGCCTCTCTACCGGCGGCTCGAGCCCAACATGCAGCTCTCGGATTTTCGCTGTGTGGAGATGGTGGAAGAATTGATGTACGGACACCTCCGCAAGGAACAACTCGTCAAGCAGTGGACGGGAACGACGATGACCGTGGACATCAAGCGCACGATTCCTCCCGGAGAATCCGTGCACGAGCGCTATATTTCCGGCAATCCGCCGGCCGCAAAATAGGGGATCATTCAGGAGGTCAAACATGCGAACCAGGCTCATTCTCGGAACGACTGCAATAGCCGTGGCCGCCTTGTTTTTGCAAACACCCGTGCGAGCACATCATGCGTTTTCGGCGGAATTTGACGCGAACAAGCCGGTCCATTTCCCCGATGCCGTCGTGACAAAGGTCCAATTGATCAATCCTCATAGCTGGATCCATGTTGACGTGAAGGGGCCTGACGGGAAGGTCGAGAATTGGGCTATCGAAGCAGGAAGCCCGAACATTCTGATGCGGCGGGGCATTACCAAAGATACCGTCAAGGTCGGACAGAAGATCGTGGTTGAGGGGTATCAATCAAAAGATGGATCGCGACGCGCAAACGGCCGCGACCTCACGTTACCCGATGGCACGAAACTGTTCCTGGGTTCTTCCGGAACAGGTGCACCTTACGAGGTGCAGCGGCCAGGAGTCGACACGGAAGAGAAGTAGAGCGGACGAGGATCAGGAAAAAGGAGGTCTCGATGCGACATCGATATCTTGCATCATTCGCAGTGTTGGCGGGTGCTGCTGTCCTGCTGACTCTGGCGGTCGCCTCCATGGCTGGCCAGACGACACCCACGACTGCAAAGCCTCCGGCGTTGCCGAAGCCTGGCCCCGCTCCCAAAACAGCCTGGGGTGAACCTGATCTCCAGGGCACCTGGTTTGTCATGGAGCAGGTTCCTCTTGAACGGTCGCAGGCGAATGCCAACAAGGCGTTTCTTACCGACGCAGAAGTCGAAGCGGCGGACAAGGCGAAGGCAACAAACGTCGGCCGTAATGCGCGCAACCCGAACAATCTGACCCAGGACGTCGAGGGTGCTTATAATGCCGTTTTCAACTCCATCCTGAGGACAAGCAAACGAACGTCAATGATCACTGATCCGCCTGACGGACGCATCCCGCCACTGACTGCCGAGGCACAACAACGCCAGGGACGCGGTGGCGCTCGTGGAGGCGGCGGTGGTGGTGGTGGCGCGCGCGGTGGACGCGGCAACGCAAACGATAATCCGGAAACGACCGCACAGTCTCCCCGCTGTCTGGGTGTACAGATGCCGTTTCTTCCCCTCAACACTGCTTTTGCTCAGGGTACGGTTATGCAGATCGTTCAGGGGCCGAAGTCGGTCGGGATCTACATGGAGGACGACCATGCCGGCGGGGGCAATCGCGTTATCTTCCTGGATGGTCGACCCCACGCACCTTCAAATGTCCGGAGCGTTTTAGGAGATTCCCGCGGCAAATGGGAAGGCAACACGCTGGTGGTGGAAACGACCAACTTCGTGCAGGGCTACCGGGGAGCCAACCCTGCAACCTATCGAATGATCGAACGGTTTACTCGCGTCGATTCCAACAACCTCCGGCGTGAGATCACGTTTGATGACCCCCAGACCTGGACGAGGCCATGGACGATCATGATCGAAATGGGCAAAACGAGCGATAGCCGTCACATGATTTTCGACTCGGCTTGCCATGAAGGAAATTACGGCATGACGGGTATCCTCATCGGCGCTCGAAAGGAAGAAGCCGCCGCGAAGTAGCCGAGGGTGACGAGTCCCACACAACGTTGGATTCCGATCGTCCTGCTTCTTGCCGGCGGCAGCGGTACCGCCGCGGTGATCTACGAGATCGTCTGGTTTCAGCTCCTTGAGTTAGTCATTGGCTCCTCCGCCATATCGCTCGGCTTTCTTCTCGCGACATTCATGGGAGGCACTTGCCTCGGCAGCCTGTTGTTCCCCCGTATCGCGGCAGCCCGTTTTCGTCCTTTGCGCATCTATGCTGCGATTGAGATTGGTATCGCAGCTCTCGGGTTGCTGATGGTCGTCGTCATACCGCTGGTTGGTGATCTTTACACGGCGTGGAGTGGATTCGGGCTCGGTGGGTTCGTATTGCGGGGCGTTGTCGCAACGGTGTGCCTTTTACCGCCCACGCTCCTTATGGGAGCC
>DASTBJ010000583.1:0-2525 GCA_035712125.1 Terriglobia bacterium | reverse complement strand
ACACCGACCTTCTTGCCCAGCTTGACCAAATCCACGGCCATGCGGGCCGCGGTATATGTCTTGCCGGTGCCGGGTGGTCCCTGGATGCAGAGCGCCGTGTGATCCAAAACTGCTACAAGCCGTCGCGCAGCCGTAAGGGAGTCTTCGCCGGTTTGTTGGATTCGGGCGCCGCCGAGCAGCCGCGGTGCCCGGCCCATCAACAGGTCGCGACCCGCACGATACGGCCCGTCCGCATCGATGCTGTTGTGAGCTACCCATGACCCCATGCGCAAAAGGGCTTCTTCCAGCTCTTCGGACCGAACGATGTCTTTGGAAAAGACGGCTTCCGGATGTTTTTCCACGGCGTCGCCGCGCTTCTTAATATGCACCCAGCATTCACTCGTGTGAATGTCAGCCACAGTGCCGATCACTTCGTCATCGGAGACCTGCAATGCATCGCCGATGTCGAGGGACACTTCCTGAAACGGAAACGTGTAACGATGAGTGGGAGTCTTACCCTTGCCTTCGACGCTACCAACAAACTGAAGACCTGAGATGGCGTCGCGCTCATCCATCAACTCGTCAGGACCGAGGTCTGCTAGCCGGAAGAACTCCCACCATTTGACCTTACTCTCACGTCGATGAAACTCGAGCATTTGCGCCAGCAGCCATTGGGCGCGGTGAGGATCACCGGAAAGCAACCGTTCCTTTACGGGAGCCACCTTCGCCGCCCATTGTGTGACCGATTCGGGCGGGTCTGCGGGCGTCAGGGACGGGCGCGTTTCCACGCGTCCCTTTCTCAATTCCTCCAACCAGTCTCTCAACCCGCGCGTCGCCCGGCAATCGTCCGCATTGTAGGCGCGAACAGCGTCCAGATCGGTCTGCTGAATGCCGCTCACATCCCCCAGTTCCACCGCATATTCCACCGCTCGCAGTGCCGCCGACGCGTCGCGTAACGGGATTTCGCGCGTGTAGTTGAAAAAGACCTCCAGGTCCTTGATGGAGTATTTCTCCACGCCGGCGCGCAACGCTTGTCGCACAACCGAATAGAGATCGACGAACAGGCCTGAACGCAGCATGCGATCGATCTCTGCCTCGCGGCTTGCATAGCGTCCCATCAGCCGCTTGAGCGCGGCAGGTTCGTAGGGTGCGTAATGGAAAATGTGAAGGGTGGGGTGCGCGCTCCAACGGTCCATGACGAAGTCGACGAAGCTCTCAAAGGCTGCGCGCTCGTCCGTGCGGTTGAGGGACCATCGATGGCTATAGTGATCCGTTCCGCTTTCGCAGGTAACCCAACCCCACAGGAACTCGAGGCCGCCGGTTTCCACAAACGGGTCGCCTTCGAAGTCAAAGAAGACGTCCCATAGTGTGGGCTCCGGAAGTCGTGCCAGTCCTCGATCGGCTTCCAGTGCAAGCAATTCGTATTCAGGCTTGCCTGCGCGTCGACTGCTGAGCTGAATTCGCGCCTGTTCGCGAACTTTTTCGATGCCTTCGGCCGACCCGCGCCCCGGTTTCCAGACCAGCGGCAGTGGCATTTCGCCGAGGCTCTCGAGGGTATGAATCTGCCGGCTCTTGAGTTCCTGCTGTTGCAGCCGGGAAATGCCGGCGACCAGAGAAAGGTGATCATCCTCACGCCGCCGTCGATCGCACGATTGCCACCACCGGCACACATCGCAATGAGGAACAGGCTCAGGATAGGTTTGTCGTTGCCCCCCGGGCTCGACAGCTGTCTCAAGGTTGGCCTTCACATGGGAGTAATAGGCGAAGTACTCGCTTGTTCGATATGTTTCCGGAACAAAATCCCTGCCCGGTACGACAACGTGCATATGCTCGGGCAAAATGCCCTGAAGTGTCGCGAGGATCTCGCTGTATACGCACAGCTGGAGGATTGTTCCGGCTTTAGTCTCGCGGCTCAGCTTCGTATCCTGCGGCTCGTAAGACCAGCTGCCCAGCAGACTCGGTTTCTCGACGCGTTGAAGAATGTCTGCTCTGCCTTGCCACCGTCCGGCCACCAGTGACGCCTGAACAATGATGTCGAAACCCGACTGCATGGCGTTTAGCGTCGTCCAAACATCACGGTCGGTCTCGTCGATTCGATGAACGCGCAGGCCCTGTCTTTGAAGATGTTCGACATATCGAACCTCGTGCGTCTCGCCTCGAAGCTGCATCGCTTCCAGCCGGGAGTCGTAGTGATACGGCGGCGGGGGCCCTCCGCGAGCGACCGCAAGATTCAGATTCGTTGTATGTGGGCAAGCAAGATGGTTCGCGAGATCTGTAGGAGAGAGCCGGACCACTTCACCAGCAACAACCATGTGATACAGCTATACTACAAGGACGAATTGGTGACAGAGGCTATTCGCTTTGCGAAATAGGCTCTGTCACCAGTTCTTCATCGTCGAAGACGGTGCGTAGAGCCGGCGAAATAGCAGCGCAATTTCTCCTCACCAGGCGCTGAAATTTATTTGGGTACGTTATTTCGGAAGAATCGACGGCCATTCTCTGTCGATATCCCTGGGGTGGTGCCTTGCCCAGACCCGCAGCAATAC
>DASTBJ010000582.1:0-2871 GCA_035712125.1 Terriglobia bacterium | reverse complement strand
ACCGGAAATGTCGATGTGCGGAAAAAGGAGGGGATGGTTGGCTAAGAACGAAGTAGGGGCTCCTAGAAGCACTCGAAAGAAGCTCCGGTTTCGAGGAGGGCGATCCCTACACGTTTATCGAGTGCGTGCAGACGATAGACGCTTTGGAGGTTGCTACCTCCGTACGGGATCCGAGCTTGGCCAGAAACGGGCGGTGGAAATCGGGAGTCCTTTGAAGAACGCGTTGACGGACTGAATTTTGCCGCCCCAGACTTTGAATGCCTCGAAGGTCACCAGGGCATTGCCCACGCCGTACGAATCTCCGGTGTGGCCGAAATTCATCCACAGGAGGACCGTGCCGTTCTCTTCATCGACGGCCGCCACACTGGAAATGATGCCGGGATGCACGATGATGTTCTGTTCGTACATGCGGCGCCGTGGGTCGGTCTGGTCGGCCGTAATCACACCGTTTTCGACGCGATAGGCCCCTTCAGCGAAGGGCGTGCCGCCATCGGTGAAATTGCCGACTCTCAGGCCTTCCGGATACGTGAGGGCGATTCGGATCATCTCTTCGCGCGAGTTCCGCATACCCGCCGGCACCGGGTCATTCATGCCGCGAATCGGCTTCCCCAGTTCCGAGGGCTGGAACCGCCCCCCGGCGCCGACACGCTGCACCAGTGTCTCGATACCGGCGATCTTCATGTTCGAGACGTGGAGCAGTACCGAATAGAGCACCTGGGCCTCAGCCTCACGCAACAGCACATGCGCCGCGGCGACCTGTTTGCGCGTGTCGATATAGTCCTGACGGAATCCGCCGTTTTCCGTCACGCTCCGCCAGATTCCTTCGCCCAGCCGGGCGTTACGAGAATCCTCCGTGTAGCGAAAATTCTCCCCCAGGGGCAGGGTCGATGAGTCGTGCGCCACGAGAGCGTTGATGAACCGTGTCATCATGCCGGTCAGGCAGGCACGGTCGCACGCCTGTGCAGACGCCGTTGGCGGCGAAAAGCTCAGCAGGGAGAGAATCACTGACAGCGCGAACAGTCTGGCCACAAGTGTGCAAAGGGATTTGGACATGGACAATGATGCCCGTTCCGACAGGGGCCGGTCAACCAGTGGTGCCCGTCCCCCGGATTCCTACTTCGGCAAGTTAACGCGATACCGTGCGGCGACCTCCTCGTCGCAGGCCTCTGAAGGTGGCGACAATTTGAGGTCGGGTCGATGGTCCCACTGCTGCGTCAATGTGGCGGGCTGGCTGAGATACCCCGGGTCTTCGATTGTGATCTCGTAGCGCAGCCGCGTGCGTTCCTTCGTGAGCGTCAGCCGTTCGACCGTGTGCTTGTCCGAGCTCGACGGCACGTTCATGCCGTTGCCGGAGGGGTTCGGCTCGTAGGCGATCGTATCAATCACGAGCGTATCGCCTTCCCAGCGCCCGATGGAGTGCCCGTGACGCGAAGCCTTGACGCCCGCCGGATGCTTCGAGGTCATATGGATCGTGCGCAAAACATGGTCTCCCGAGTTGTCGAAGTGCAGCACGACCTCGTCTTTACGGATCTCGATGGAGCGCATCTCGTCGAGTACCGCGAGGAACGGTACGGGTTCAATAAAGCAGAGACCGTCGGCGGTCAGCTCCCGTTGCGCGGCACGGCCTTTCGGTGTGACTGGAAAGCGCGCCATGGCCCCGAAAGCAGCGCCCAGCGCAGCACGCGAGGGAGCCCAACGGCCCGCGAGACTATTCGCAGGCGTTAGCGTGCGGTTGCGCGTACTCGACGCATAGAACGGATGTATCTCGCCATCCTGAGTCGTGACGTCCAGAATGCGGACCTGTTTGCCGGCCCCGCTTCCCGGGTTTGCGCGCATAACGACCGGTGTCCCGGGCATCAGCGCCTCCCGGCGGAGGCCATCCACGAGGGCCTGCGTAATCGCGAGACCTTCGCCTTCCACCAGCACCGGCTTGCCATCGGGCCCTTTGGTCTCGACGATCAGGTACATGTGCGGATTCTTCCAGTCGAACTTCGCCACCTTCCCTTCAATCAGTATCTCCTTCGTCGTGTCGAATATGCTCTGGCTGTGATGCGCGAACGCAGCCGCGCCGAAGGAACCGGCCGCTGCAAGAACAAGGACAGCCATAGATCTCACTCTCATGTCGAAACCTCCTAGCGGCAAACGACAGAATTATAATCACCTCGCTTGAAACATAATAGATCTGACGCGACATTCTGACTGGAACCCCGGAGAAGGGGCCGCTTATGCCGCCTATCCGCCGCTCGAACCGCTCGGTGAATCGGTCTGCCGACACTTTGATGGCGGCATCGCGTCCCAGACGTGGATCACGCGCACGGTACACTTCCCCCGTTCCGCCCGACCCGATATCCGGCCTCGGCTTCAGGCAGTGAATCTCGGCTGAGTGACTTTCCAAGTCATGCGGCGAACACATGCTTCGCTCATGAGCGAACTGGAGGTTGATCCGAAAGTTGTCGCGGAGACGCTTGGTCACACGTTGGATGTGAATCTCAACACGTACACTAAGGTGGCTCAGAAACGTCGCAAGCAGGCGGTAGACCTGTTGGAAAACTCGGTCTTGGTTAATTAATGGAGCAGAAATGGAGCAGGAGGCCGGTGGGAACTTTCAAGAAATCCTCGCAACTCGTTCAAACTACTAAAAGCGGGAGACGGGGATCGAACCCGCGACGTCCAGCTTGGGAAACCAGCCTTAAGTAATCGAATCAATTATTTGGCGTCTACGGCGTTAATCTGAAGCGATTTTAGAACAACCTGTTTTCAAGAGCTTAAGAACAAGTCACCGGAAGTGGAGCAAAAGTGGAGCAAAAAATGGTTGTCGGCTCGAAGCGGAGCTGCACGTCGACAAGAATTCAATAGTAACGTATGTGTTAC
>DASTBJ010000581.1:0-2289 GCA_035712125.1 Terriglobia bacterium | reverse complement strand
TCTCCCAATTTGAGTCCACTCTCAAAATTTCTTTGTAACGGCCGCTCTATCCCGGTTGATAAACGCCTCGAGCGCCTCAATCTCCGCTTGCGACAGATTCAGGTTGGGCATGTTCTCCCAGTCATCGGCCTTCCCGCGGTTTTTCGCCGGATCTGCCAGGAATTTCTTGAGGTAGTCCGCAGGATACTTTTCCCCGGTAAGTTCGGGACCGGCCGGCACGAGATTACGACCGGCGACTTCCTTGTTCACATGACAGGTAAGGC
Organism: Terriglobia bacterium; assembly: GCA_035712125.1. Classification (GTDB taxonomy): domain Bacteria; phylum Acidobacteriota; class Terriglobia; order 20CM-2-55-15; family 20CM-2-55-15; genus DASTBJ01. The sequence goes on along the minus strand of DASTBJ010000581.1, from coordinate 2,026 downwards.
ATCCTTTGGCCACAAAGAGATGTTCGCCTCGTACAACTGGAGAGAGAGGCGCGGGCATCGGCTCATTTGAGCGAACCGCTTTGATGGGCCGCCAGACGGCCTGTCCCAGGTCGCTGTCGACCTTGATGGTCCATAAGCCAGGCTCGGGAACGGACAATTCCGCTTTGTACTGTCCGGCTTTGCCTGTAGGTTTCGCGTCGGCCTTCGCGATACGACCACGCTCGTCAGTTGCGGTCACAACAGTGCGCGTTCCGTCCGACAGGGTTCTGCCGTGCTGACGCACCAGGAATGTCAGCGTAGTGGGGTTTCCCGCCACCAGATACTCGGGTAGATTTTCGACCGTGATCACGGACCAGCCTCCGGCAACAGCCGTGGCGACAAGAGCGAGCATGAGCGCAGCCGAAGCCAATGAGCGAATTCGCGGATTCTTCATGGATGTTCCTCCTGTTTGTGAATGCTAAGGCCGCGGCTATCTGGTAAACGAGTTGTAAATTATTGGCTTCATAATCTCATTCCTTGTATTGTCTCGGGCGTGGCTGGACTCCCTCATCTGAGTACCGATCAGGTCGCGGCGTTTGTCGAACTCTCACGCGTTGGACAGATTCGCACAGCGGCCGAGGCGCTCGGTATCACCGAACAGGGGGTTCGAAATCGGCTCGTGGCGCTGGAATCCCAGTTGGGTGTCGAGCTGTATCGCAAGAGTCGCGGGCCGCGCCGATCCGCGCCGCTGACACCACAGGGACGGCGCTTTCTGCCGCACGCTCTCGCGTTTCTGGAACGCGCGCATGAGTTGTGCAGATCGTGCGATATGGAGACCAGCGGTCAGGAAGTGCGCGTGGTGGCGAGTCAGTATTTGACCCGTTACGTCCTGATCGATGTTTTGAAGGAGTTTCGCAGGCAGGAACCGGCGATTCATGTCCGTGTCAGCACAATGAACGAGGCGGACGTTGGCAATGCGCTGCTCGGTGATCCGGAAGTTGCGCTCGGTCTTGCAGCGCCGTACGAATCCTCGCCGCATCTGGTGTATTCGGAGCTGTTCGCGATGGACTGGAGTTTGATTGTTCCTCCCGGAAATGCACTGACAGCAAAACGCCGCGTGAACCTCGCTCACCTTACGAACGAGCCATTGATTCTCTATGAGCGGGGCTCCACGGGCCGCCAGCATGTGCTGGATGCTTTTCACGAACGAGGACTCGCGCCTCGAGTGGCGCTGGAAACCACGAGTACGGAGACGGTCGTGAGCATGGTTGAAGCGGGATTGGGGATCTCCATCGTGCCGTTGATGTCAACGGGCGCCGTGACGCGTGGCCGCCGTGTCGAGATTCGGCCCATCGTGGATGCTATTCGTCCGATTCACTCCGGCGTTCTCTTGCGGCGGGGAGAAGTGCCTGCAGGTGCGACACAACGGCTGCTGGAGTTTGCGAAGTCGAGATTTCGGCCGTGATCCGGCCTTAGCGTTTTCTTCGCAGCCGCGCGTCCTTCCGCGCAGTCTTCAGGGTTTGCCGCATTACACGAAGGAATGTCTCCAGAACGGGTGACTGCGCGTCACGCCGATAGGCGACGGCCTGCTCGATCACGGCAGGCTCGGCGATAGGTCGATACGCAATGTCCGGCGCGAGCCGGTGCATACTTGGCGTACAGAATGAAATGCCCAGTCCGGCGCTCGCCAGCGTCAGTCCGCCGCTGATGCTGTCGACTTCGTGGACGACGTTCAACGTAAATCCGGCATCACGGCACATGCCTGTGATCGAATCATGGAGTCCAGGAGTCACGCGACGCGGAAAAAGAATCATGGGCTCATTCGCAAGAGCCGCCAGTGGCACGCGCCGATGTCGCAACAACGGATGGTCTTTCGGGAAAGCGAGCCACAGGGGGTCACTACTGATTGTCTCGAGAATCAACGCAGGCTCTAAGACCGGAAGACTCAAAAAGCCCACTCCTATCCGTCCTTCCCGCAACGCCTCGATTTGCAACCCAGTGTTCATTGACAGCAGTTCGATGCGAAGTCCGGGATACTCGCGCCTCA
>DASTBJ010000580.1:0-3562 GCA_035712125.1 Terriglobia bacterium | reverse complement strand
AAAAATTGAATTCCTGCGACAACGTCTGCAGGTCTGCCGTTGGCCTTGCTCTTTTGACGGTTGTGATTCTCTCAACGCCCCTCTGGGCGGCTGGTCCCGCTTTCGTCGAAATGACGTGGATGTCGATCGCCAACATGTATTACCGGATCGGCGACGCCGGTGTTGTCACGGATGGATACATCACGCGTCTGCCGCAGGCGGAGTTTTATGGCGGCGGTGGCGGACTGGCGTTTACCCGTAAAACATATAAACCGGATCTCGCGGCGGTCACTCGTGTTTATGAAGCGCTGGGCGGGCCGTCCGCGCGAATCGAGTTTCTGCTGACCGGTCATAGCCACTTTGACCATTCGTTCGATACTGCGACATGGTCGAAGCTCAGCGACGGTCGGGTGATCGGTTCCCAAACGACGTGCTACCAGGCGGCTGCCGAGCATGTTTCACTCGAACGTTGTACGGTGATAGATGGAGGCGAGAGAATCGCTCTGACCGAAGGTGCCGCTGTGTATGTTGTTCGCTGGAACCACAGTGGCGATCCCGCTGTGAACGGTGAGCAGCACAATCCCGTAGAGCTCAGGGCCATTCCCCCTGCCGACCTGGCGACGGGCGGCCTGAAGGCCGGAGTTGCCGAGGATTTCCCGAACGGCGGAGGCGCGCGGGCGTTCCTGTTTGTCGTCGACGGTCCGGATGGACGCTTCAGCTGGTTCTATCAGAATTCGGCAAGCGCGGTGGATCTGCACCTACCGATCGTCGTCGATGGCAGAGACTATGGCGCGCCGATCGAAAACTTGAAAAAGGCGATGGGCGAGGCGAAGCTGTCTTCCGTCGATCTGTGGATCGGAACAGGCGGAGCGCCGGTCGCCAGACTTGTCCTTCCTGTTTTGAAGCCGAAGGCCTACTTGCCCATCCACTGGGATGGCCTTTGGGGCGCTTTTGAAGCCGGGGTGCCTCGACCATTTTCCGATGCCGCGCTGGAAACGCTTCTCTCAGCAGCCGGCGTGAGCCTGATCAAGCCCGCTCAATACATGGACAAGTGGCGCCTTGACCGTGACGGCATCCAGCCGGTCGACAACAACGCTGTGAAAAAGGCCCTGGGTTTTATTAAGGACTAGGTGTCTGCTGCCTTTTCTGAATCATCGACTCGTAGAGCACTGCAGGGTGGCGCTCCTCTGTCACTGAGGGGTACGCGCAGGAATCCGTCTCTTTCGGGTTGAACAACTTCGCTTCGGCAAACGGACGATTCGGACGATACCCCGGGCCCTTTGCATCGATGCCAGGCCGGGCCATCAGTTTTTCGATGCCGTAGAGCGTTTCGTGGCGGTTGTACGCCGTCTGGTGATGCTCGCGGCTCATGACGATCGCCTCTTCCGGACATGCGTCGACGCAGAAGCCGCAGTAGATGCAGCGCATCATGTCGATATCGAAACGCCTCGGGAATTTCTCGATCTCCGGATTCGGATGTTCTCCCGCTTCGATGTAGATGCATTCCGCAGGGCAGATGGTGGCGCACATATAGCAGGCGACACACTTCAGACTGCCGTCTTCTCGCGTTGTCAGGATATGAGTTCCGCGAAACCGCTCGGAATAGTTTCGCTGCTGTTCCGGATAGCTGATGGTCGGCATGTCCCGCTTCACGAGAGTTGCGAAGAGCCGTCGTAGCGTGACGCCGAATGCCTTGAAAGTCGACCAGAACGTTGCATTCTCGCGCCGTGCGCGGTCACTGACATTGATGGTCGGCACGTCCACCGCGTACCCGCCGCGAACAGGCGTCATTGCACTGTCTCCTTCACTGTTTCTAATCCCCGAGGACCTAACGATGTGTGGGTCAACCCGGAATACGCCGCCGTGTCGCGCGCCATCCAGTCAAAGATCGCTGCGGGATCGGGGGAGACCTGCGTTCCCGATAGCGTCAGCAGTTGACACATCATGGCATGCAACGGCACGGAATCGCCCGCAGGTGCCACGGCACGATTCGCGATTTGAAGGCGTCCGGCGTAGTTGGTGTAGGTTCCGGTCTCTTCGCCCCACGACGCCATGGGCAACAGAATCGTGGCATTACAGGCCCACGAAAAGTCGTGTGTGGTACTCACGACAGAATAGTCCAGCGCACGAATCAGCCGCTCCAGGCCGGTCAGAATATCGGCAGAATCCTCGCCCACCAGCTGAGGGTGAAATGCGATCCACATTCCGCGTATCTGCTTGCGCTCCGCGAGGTCGACGAGCCCTTTCAATCCATTCAGGGTTCCCGCCAGACCGAGATCGAGAGCGCCCTGCGTGTTCGGATGTTTATCGACTCGTCGCAGCAGATCATCCTGCTGCTTCTGGTAGGTTTCGGTCTCCGTGCTCAGACGAAAGTCCACCCGGCCCTGAAAATATTTCTTCATCAGGAAGAGCGCTTCATTGGTATTCGTTGCCGAGCCCAGCGCCGCAACCGCACTTGCGCCGTGTTCCTGACGGATACTCTCGAAGCGCTGATGGATGTGATCCAAAGAGGGCGACGGACCCTTTGTCCGAGCGGACCGCAGCCGTGGCCAGCGCTCCATCGTATGAAAACTCAGGCGTCCTTCATCGCACAGCCAGCTCTTGTTGACGGCAATATTGCGTCGTCCGACAGTGCGGTAAATCGTTCCTTCTGTTGCGGTAACGCCCGGCACACCGCCGCCCATCGCCCGTGCCGAGTGGTCGATACGCAGGTTACATCCGGTGCTGCAGCCGCCGCAGATCGAGTCTGTACCTTGTAGAAACCAGGCTCGTACCTTGAATCGAAAGTCCGAGCTCGTCAGGGCGCCGACGGGGCAGATATCTACCACGTTTCCCGAGTACGGATTGTCAAATACCTGCTCGCCATGGATAGCAATCTCTGCGGAGTGTCCTCTGTTGAAAACACCGATCTCGCCTGTCTTTGTCACGTTGCGTGTAAAGCGGACACAACGCGTGCAGAGGATGCAGCGTTCCCGGTCCAGCTTTACGAGAGGCCCAAGCGTAACGGCTTTAACACGACGGGTTTTCTGCGTGCCGGGATACCGGCTCGAGTGACCCGCGTGTTCCATGTAATAGTCCTGAAGCCAGCACTCCCCGGACTGATCACATACCGGACAGTCGATAGGATGGTGGAGAAGAAGGAATTCCATCGCGTACCGCACAGCTTGTTGAACGCGCGCGGTATTGGTACGCACCACCATGCCATCGGTCGCCGGAGTGGCGCATGCCGGCACAAGTTTAGGCAGTTTCTCGACTTCAACCAGGCACATCCGGCAGCTGGCTTCGATGCCGATGTCGGGGTGATAGCAGTAACGGGGAATCTCGATCCCGGATTCGTCCGCGACCTGGATAATCGTCCGGCCGGGGGGAATCTCGTAGACCTGATCGTTGATCGTGACCTTGGGCATAAACAACAAAGAGTAGCATGGGCGAATTTCGGTGACGTTGACCAAATTCGCGCGCGATCGGCCCCGCTAGGTCTCGATGGGCAGATCCGGCCGGTTCCCCCACTCGCCCCACGAGCCCAGATAGTTTCGCACCCGCGGATAACCGATAAGACGCAACGCAAGATACGTGTGGGCTG
>DASTBJ010000579.1:0-7329 GCA_035712125.1 Terriglobia bacterium | reverse complement strand
ACATGCGCCGTGAAGAACTGACGTTATTGCGTAAACGCATCAACATTGCGGTTTACATCGTCGCCCTAGCGCTGCTGTTTCTCGTCGGCGGATTCTGGCGCTTTCAAATCGCGCAATCCGGCCGCTTCGTCGAACTCGCAGACAAGAATCGTTTCAAACAAATTCAGATTATTGCGCAACGAGGAAAAATTCTGGATCGCGAAGGCCGTGTTCTTGTCGACAACCGTCCCTCCTACAACGTGGTTTATATCCGTGAGGGGGCGCGGCATTCGCTTGAAGAGCTTGCGCAGATTCTTGAGCCAGGTTTAGGGTTGACTCTCGACGATCTGAAAGAGCGGATGGATAAGAGCCGGTCGGAGCCGAAGTTCCGGCCGATCATTCTTAAGGAAGACGTCGATGTCGCCGACATCGCGTTTGTTACTGCGCGCAAGCTGGAACTTCAGGACGAAGTCTTCGTGGAATACCAGCCGAGACGTCGCTACCTGGAAGGTGAACTGGCCGCTCATGCGATCGGATACATCGGGGAGGTCACGCCGGGAGAACTCAGGAACGCGGAAGTCAATCTGTACAAATCGGGTGATCAGATCGGAAAATTCGGCCTGGAGCGTAAGTACGACTCCATTCTTCGAGGTAAGGATGGTTATCGGCGCGTCATTGTCGACAACCGTCAACGAGAAATAGAACAGTTCGGCTCCGAGCCTCCTGTGAGCGGAAATGACGTGCGCACGACGCTCGATCTCGACCTTCAGCGCGCGGCAGAAGCTGCACTGGGCGATCAGGTGGGTGCTGCGGTTGCGTTGGTCCCGACGACCGGTGAGGTCCTTGTGCTCGCCAGCAAGCCAAGTTTCGATCCAAACCTGTTCGCGACAAAAATCTCGGCTTCGGCATATCAGGAGTTAAACAAAGACCCCCGCAAACGATTTCGCAATCGCGTGATCCAGGATCATTACGCCCCCGGCAGCGTTTTTAAGATATTCATGGCGGCAGCTGGACTTGAAGCAGAAGTCCTCAACCCTTTTGACCATGTGAACTGTACCGGAGACGTGAAAATTGATGGAGTCACAAAGGGTTGCTGGAAGGCGGGAGGGCACGGGCCGGTCGGGCTGTACGAAGCGATCGTAAACTCCTGCAACGTCTTTTTTTATAACGTCGGGAAGAAGCTTGATATCGACCGGATTGCGGCTTATGCCCGGCAGATGGGACTCGGCCGCAAAACCGACATCGACCTTTTCGGCGAAGATCCCGGACTTATTCCGACTCCTGAATGGAAAGCGCGTGCGTACCGAACGAAGAGTAAGGCGGACCAGAAGTGGTATGGAAGCGAGACGCTGGACGTTTCCATCGGGCAGGGCGCGGTTTCGTTGACAATCTTGCAGGCTGCCTGGGCAATGGGAGGCCTCGCATCGGGTGGCCATCTGGTCCAGCCCCATCTTGTTAATCCCGAGAGTCTGAAGCAGCTGGGGTTCGTCGGACAGAAGCTCAATAGCTCCGACTACAAAATTCGCGCTTCGACTGTGGATGTGGTAAGCCGCGGTATGTGGGGCGTTGTGAACGAAAATGGGACGGGAACCCGGGCGGCCGTTGAGGGATTCGATGTTGCGGGCAAAACGGGAACGGCCCAGGTTGTGGGAAAGAAATCGTACGGCAAGCATGAAAGTTTCGAAGACAACGCCTGGTTTGTCGGTTTCGCTCCGTATCGCAATCCCGAGATCGTCGTCGCAGCGTTTGTTGAGCACGGCGGCCACGGCGGGACTGCGGCGGCGCCGGTCGCTCACGCTATCTTTGATACCTACTATCGCAAGAAGACCGGGCAGTTTGGATCTCAGTCCACCGGTACGATTGCCCAGGTGAAGCCCTGATATGGCCGCTCCTCTCGAAGTCCAAAGTTTTGGGAAGGACTTCGACTGGACCTTGTTTGCGGCCGCTCTCCTGTTGGCGCTTATCGGTCTTACCGGAATCTACAGCGCCACCATGAATATTCCGGACGATGTGTCGTTCATGAAGCAGGCGATATTTGTCTGTGCAGGCATTGCGCTCATGTTTGTCATCGCGTCGGTGGACTATCACACGCTCGCGGAGCACATTCCCTGGCTCTATCTCGGCAGTTTGGCCGTTCTCATTTATACACCGCTCGCCGCTCGAAAAATTGCCGGCGCCAGAAGTTGGATTGATCTTGGTCCCGTCAGTATCCAGCCATCGGAGATGGTCAAGATGGTGGTTGTTGTCGCCATGGCGCGATACCTGTCAGACCTGCACATGAAGGGTTATCTCAACTTCCGCCAGATCCTGAAGGCGGGAATCATCTGCGGTATCCCGATGGGCCTGATTCTCTTGCAACCGGACATGGGAACTGCCCTGTCTTATGTACCGATATTGGGCGTAGGCCTCTTGATTCGTGGGTTGAGACCGGCCGTCATACTTTCTGTGGTCCTGCTCGTCCTTGTGGTTGTACCGGTCGGCGCGTTCGTGATGAGCGATCATCTCAAGCCTCATCAAAAGGAGCGCCTTCTCACCTTCATCGATCCGTCCCGTGACCCGCAGGGGCAGGGTTTCCAGGTGCAGCAGTCCAAAATTGCGATTGGCTCCGGAGGACTGCTCGGTAAAGGAATCTTTAAGGGAAGTCAGAGCCAGTTGGGTTTTCTTCCGGCGCGTCACACCGACTTCATCTTTTCAGTTGTTGGCGAGGAGATGGGATTTGTCGGAGTACTTGGTACTCTCGGATTAATCGGGTTTGTTTTGTTTCGGTCGCTTCACAATGCCCAAACGGCCCGCGACAGCCTCGGGTTGTTCATTATCATGGGGGTTGTTGGCGTGTTTTTCTTTCATACCATCGTCAATGTCGCGATGGTTATCGGGCTATTTCCCGTCGTGGGGATTCCGCTGCCATTCCTGAGCTATGGCGGATCATCCATATTGACGGCGTTTATCGGTCTCGGTCTGGTGATTAACGTCCGGCGCAGGCGCTACGTGAATTAAGTGTGTCGTGTTATAGTGCGCGCTGGCGCAGCTGTTCAGTGTACCCGGGTCGTTTACCCGTGGTCGGCCAACTGCAAGGTGGCCGGATTCGCCAAGTTTTTGATTTTGATTGCCCGTAGGCGCTGAGGCGCGAGTTGAGCAAAAGTTGCTCCTCGCGGGCACAGGAGTTCCATGACAATTCGTGAGGACGTGATGTCGGACGCGACTGTCTGGAGACGTGTCTGTGTGCGGCGAGGCAGGGCAAAGGAGTCTCGATGCACAAAGAATTGATCATTACCACCACACCCCAGGAAACCAAACTCGCCATCCTTGAAAACGACGAACTCGTCGAGTTCATGATCGAGCGCCGGAGAGCCGAGGCAGTAGTCGGCAACATTTATAAAGGAAAAGTGACGAAGGTTTTGCCTGGCATGCAGTCGGCCTTTGTCAACATCGGCCTCGAGCGCGACGCCTTCCTGTATGTCTCCGACTTCTTCGAGGACGCCGAGGAGTACGACAAGATCGTTTCGACCGCTGAAGAGGAAGTTGTGGCAAGTCTTCAGGAGAGTAGCGCCAAACCGGTGCCTGCACCATCAGCCCCTCCGACGAGTTTCATCACAGAAAAAGAGCCCGAGGTGGAACCGACGATCGCGATGGAAGCCTCTCCGACATCAGAACTGCTGGAAGGCGAAGTCCGAAGGCGTTCCCCTGTCCAACAGGAAGGGATGTCGGTGGAGGGAGCGACTCCCTCTCCGGAACCGCGAGAAGGAAGGCGTGAAAGGGACCGAGACCGAGACCGAGACCGAGATCGAGATCGCCGCGGGGGACGCGACCGTGGACGGGATAGACGAGGCAAGACACCCAAGATCCCGTCATTCGAAGCAAAGACTTATGAACCGCGCGAGGGAGCCAGCGGTTCTTATGGCTCTTTGGAAGTCATTCCTGGCGAGGTCCTCAGCAAGTATCGTAACCGCCCGTCCGCACCCGCTACAGAACCGGAAGGCGCCGAGGCTTCCCCTCCTGACATTGAGGCCGAGCCTCGGAATGTCGTTGAAGACGTCCAGGAGTCCGCGCCCCGGCAGCAGGTGGAGTCCACCGACGCCTCCTCGGCGCAATCCGAAGAGGAGCCCAAGCCCAACGTGCGGATGACCGACCAATCCGATAACGCTCTGATGGCACATCGACCCCAGCAGCGCCGCGGGCGTCGACGCGGAGGCGGTGGGCCCGGTGGAGGAGACCGCGGAGAGCGCAACGATCGTGGCAATTCCACAACAAAGGCCGAGGAATCGCGTTCTAATGGGCACCACCCCAAAGGCGGCCTGATCGCGGAACTATTGCGCGAGGGGCAGGAGATCCTGGTCCAGGTTTCCAAAGAGCCATTGGGAAAGAAGGGCGCAAGAATCACTTCACACATCGCGCTGCCAGGCCGTTATCTTGTGTATATGCCGACCGTGGATCATGTGGGCGTTTCCCGCAAGATTTCATCGGATGAGGAACGGCAGCGCCTCAAACGAATCATCAACGAGCATCGTGGCGGACTCCCCGGCGGTTTTATCGTAAGGACCGCCGCTGAAGGCCGCTCGGAGTCGGAATTCATCAACGATATCCGCTTTCTGGGAAATCTATGGTCCGATATCCGGTTGAGGTCCGAAAAGAAGTCAGCGCCGGCCTTGATCCACAGCGATCTGAATCTGGTGCAGCGGACACTTCGCGACCAACTGACGGAGGAGTTCACGGCCATCCGCATCGATAACGAGCAGGAGTTTGCCACCGTTTTGGATTTCGTGAACAAGTTCCAGCCCGCGCTGGTAAATCGTGTGAAGCTTCACGTCAAGGACACACCCATCTTCGAAGAGTTTGGTTTGAATGCCGAAATCGACAAAGCCCTCAAGTCAAAAGTTTGGCTGAAGTCGGGGGGCTACATCGTCATTAATCAGACTGAAGCACTGGTGGCGATAGATATCAACACAGGGAAGTACGTCGGTAAATCGAACCGGCTGGAGGATACGATCACCAGGACCAATGTTGATGCGGTGCATGAGATTGTTCGGCAGATTCGATTAAGGAATCTGGGCGGGATCATCGTCGTCGACTTCATCGACATGGAAGAGCGCAAAAACCGCCAGAAGGTCATGGCGGCACTGGAGGAGGAACTGCGTTCGGATCGCGTGCCTTCGAAAATTTTGCAGTTTAACGACTTTGGACTCGTCGCAATCACGCGAAAGCGCACTCAGCCATCCCTGGAACGTACGGTCTGTTCGCCATGCGGTCACTGCAGTGGCTCTGGATGGGTGAAGTCACCGGAAACGGTCTGCTATGAGATCCAGTCGGAACTGCGGAAGATGGCCCACCTGCTCGAGGGCAAGGAAGTCACGGTTCGTGTAAATCCCGAAGTCGCGAAGATTCTCAAGGGCGGAGAATTTGTTTCGCTGATCGACATGGAAGAGTGGTTGAAGAAGGATATTGTCGTGAAGTCGGATCCTCTGCTTCACGAGGAGCATTTTGATATCTTTTAAGGTGGTTCGATGAGCGCACAACCTCCATTTGACGCTGCCATCATCGGAGCGGGTCCGGGCGGTTACGTTGCGGCAATCCGTGCGTCCCAGCTCGGGCTGAGGGCCGTTGTCATCGAACGGGATTCTCGATTTGGCGGGACATGCACGCTGCGCGGCTGCATTCCTACGAAGGCTCTGCTCCGCGACGCTCATCTGCTACACGAGGTCAGGAAGGCTATCCAGCAGGGACTCTTTAAGACCGGTGCGCTGGACTTCGACTTTGACAAGATTCAGGCGCGAAAGAATGACATCATCGGAAAGTCCAACAAAGGAATCGATTACCTTTTCCGCAAGAATAAAGTCACAGTTGTTCGCGGTTCCGCCACCATAGTTTCTCCAAACAGAATCAGCGTGTCCGGGGAGACAATCTCGCAGATCGAAGCCCGAAATATCATTATCGCAACCGGCTCTGAAGCGAAGCCGCTCCCGGGTTACACGGTCGATGAACAACGCATCATCACGAATGTGGGTGCTCTCGACATGACTGCGGTTCCTCAGTCGCTGCTGGTGGTTGGGGCGGGTGCGGTGGGGGTGGAGTTTGCTTCCATCTACAATGCATTCGGAACGAAGGTCACGTTGCTGGAAGCTCTTCCTCAACTGGTACCTCTCGAAGATGAGGAAGTGGCGAAGGAACTGAGACGTGTCTTTACCCGAAAGGGAATCGACTGCTATACGAATGCGCGTCTGGAGTCGGCGAAGACAACCGACGCCGGAGTGGAAGCGGCCTTCGTGGCCGACAATGGCGAGCGAAAGACCGTTACCGCAGAGAAGCTCCTCATGGCTACGGGCCGGGCGCCCAACACCGCCGGTATTGGGCTGGAGACCGTCGGCGTGGCTATGGAGCGCGGCTATATCAGGGTCGACCGCTATATGCAGACGAATGTCCCGGGCATTTATGCCATCGGCGATGTCGTACCAACGCCCCAGCTCGCTCATGTCGCGTTCCATGAAGGTGTCGTGGCCGTCGAAAGAATTGCGGGAAAGAATCCACCAGAAATCAACTACCTGCATGTGCCGAACTGCACCTACTGTGATCCACAGATCGCGAGCGTCGGTATGACTGAGGCGAAAGCGATCGCTGCCGGTCATAAGGTTAAGACGGGAAAGTTTCCCTTCACGGCGGTCGCGAAGGCGCGGATCGAAGACGCGACGGATGGTTTCGTCAAGATTGTCGCAAGTGAAGCGGATGGAGAAATCCTTGGCGTTCATATGATTGGCTCCGGGGTTACAGAGTTGATTGGCGAAGGTGTGACCGCGATGGGGCTGGAGGGTGCCGTCGCGGATATGGCCCATCTGATTCACGCACACCCGACCCTGTCCGAAAGCGTCCATGAAGCCCTCGAGGCCGTCTTCGGCGCGGCTATCCACATCTAGGCGCCACAGAATCACTGCTACGCGAGCCGGCTAAGTCCCTTCTTTTCTGCAGCTCAGTTTTGGTCGTCTGGTTGCCTCTCGAAATTGTAATCATTGGATGTCCCGGCGTTACCCTGTTGCCGCTGGAACGAACTGCGTCGGTGCAGCGGACAAAAGCGGGAACAGGGATGTGAGGTAGCCGTGAATGCCGTTAAACGCTTCCTGCAGAACAAATTGCGCGGCCGGTTGCTGAAGAGAGCGCTTTCTCTGGAGTCGAGGGGAAGGTTTCTCGACGCCATTCGTTTTTACGACCGCATCGGGGTGGTCGGGCGGACGGATGACCCGGCCTCCCTTGCCACAGACATCGAGTGCCTTGTGCGAAAAGCACTCGTGCATTCCCACGTGGGGCAGCATCACCTTTCAACGGAAACCGCACGTCGTTTGATAGCCCTGCTTTCGGGAGTCC
>DASTBJ010000578.1:0-6696 GCA_035712125.1 Terriglobia bacterium | reverse complement strand
CATGGACCTTCTGGCCAGGCGGAAACGATACTAGGATTGCTCGCGGTTGCAGCGTTACTCGGAGATTTGCTACCAGTTGGTCACAAGGTGTCTTAGCGTGCCTGGCTGGAGCTCCGCTGATCCGAACGGTTGACGAGCAGGGCGCGGCGAACCGCGCCCTGTGTGTATCTGGATCGCTATCGAAGAATCTCGACCAGAACCGAATTCGCTCGGTGTGCTCCTTGACGGCGAAATCAATCACACCAAGGCGCAAAGTTGGCTTGAAAGACTGCGAGAAAGAGTGAATGGAAGGCGATCTGCGATCGCCCATTGTCTGATTTCAAGCCGCTCGCAACCCGTTTTGACGACGTGTTCATGATTGCAAAGACTCTTCAAAGGTTTAACATTCGCCCACGGAGTGCCGGAGTTATATGATCCCGAGAATACGGGCATCGAGTGAGCCCTGAGGAGTACACATGAGAGGACGACACATCATTGCCGGAATGGCGGTGACATTCGGCGCAGCGGTCGCCTTCACGACGATGTCCGCAAGGGCGCAAACCGACGCAGTGACTTTCACAAAGGACATCGCTCCAATCCTGCAGCGGAGTTGTCAGAACTGTCACAGGCCAGACTCCCTTGCGCCGATGCCGCTCATCACTTATGAGGAGGTTCGCCCCTGGGCCAGGGCAATCAAGGAGCGCACGCTGCTGCGCGGCCGACGGGGTTCGATGCCGCCGTGGTTTATCGAAAAAGAGATCGGTATTCAAAAATTCAAGGATGACCTCTCGTTGACCGAGGCGGAAATTGCCAAAATCTCCAGGTGGGTCGACGCCGGCGCGCCGCGCGGAAATCCTGCGGACCTGCCGCCCGCTCGTGTGTTTGCCGACAACGCCACCTGGCAGATCGGCACACCCGACCTGATCGTTACGTCTCCGACAGTCGAGATGAAAGCAATCAGCCCCGATTATTGGGGCGCGCTCGCCGCCGTTCCGACGGGTCTCATGGAAGACCGCTATGTTGCGGCCATGGAGATCAAGGAAATCAACGACTCCCGCAACAAACCCGGGCGCGCGACGGTGGGCGGGCTTTTTGTGTTTCACCACGCCTTGATCAATGTGAGCGGCCCTGATGGGCGCCAGACCGGAGGTGCATGGCCCGTGCACGAAGTCGGGCGCAACGCGGACATTTTCGATTCGCAGGCCGGCAAGCTGTTGCGGGCAGGCTCGACGATCTCGTTCCCGTCAGTGCATCTGCATGCCAATGGAAAAGACACTAAGGCGACGTTGCAGGTTGGATTCAAGTTTCATCCGCTGGGATACAGGCCGCAGATCCAGTCCACGTTGATCAGCATCGGCACAGACGATCTCGATATTCCGGGCGGTGCCCGTGGAATCAGCCAGACCGCCTCTATGACGCTGTCTCAGCCAACCAAGCTAACGGTTTTCGAACCCCATATGCACTCGACGGGTGTTCGCATGTGTCTCGAAGCGACTTATGGTTCGCAGGTGGAGACGTTGAACTGCTCGGGCTACGATCACAACTGGGTGAAAACCTATGCATACGAGGAGGATGCTGCGCCGCTTTTGCCTCGAGGTACCATCCTCAAAGTTACGGGCTATTTCGACAACACGCCGGCAAACAGGAATGTCGTCGATCCGCGAAACTGGTCTGGCCTGGGGCATCGTTCAATCGACAACATGCTTGTCATGATCGCGCAGGGAGTGAACCTCACCGACGAGCAGTTTGCCCAGGAAGTTGCCAGGCGTCGCAGCGCGTTGAAGCTGGCTGAAGGGCAGTCCGCTCCGGGGTGTCCGGCGTGCGCGTTATCCACAATTCCCGGCCGGCCCACTACGCCCGCCGCCGGACCCGGAGTGAGGTAATAAGTGAGTCGAGCGGTCTGGCACCAGAAAATGATTCGAGTTTGCGTTATGGTTTTGCTGGCTGTTGTGTTGCTTGCAGTCGCCAGCGCCAGTCCTGCCGCGCAGCAACCGACAACGGGTCTGAATATCGCACCGGTCTATGAAGGTTGGGAACAGAACGCGGACGGCTCGTTCGACTTGATCTTCGGATACTTCAACAGGAACTGGAACGAATGGATCGATACGCCGGCGGGTGCAGCCAATAGCATCGAACCGGGCGGTCCCGATCAAGGCCAGCCAACGCACTTTCTACCTCGGCGAAATCAGTTTGTATTCAGGATTCGGGTCCCCAGGGATTTCGGAAGCCGCGAGCTTGTTTGGACGCTCACGACAAACGGCAAAACAGAAAAGGCATACGGCACGCTGAAACCGGATTACGTCGTCAACGCGACGGTGATGGCCGCGAATTTTGGTGCCGGCGGTCAGACGGGCACGATGCCGGATCTCGCCGGTAATGTGGCGCCGGTTCTGAAACTCGAAGGCGAGCGCACACGTCGCGTGAGGGTCGGCGAGCCAGTTGCGCTGGTTGCAGTCGCCACGGATGACGGCAAGCCCCGTGTACGGCAGATGCAGAACTTCGGGATGCGCACGGTCCCCAATTCGGCGACCGGGTTGAGGCTCGTTTGGTTCAAGTATCGCGGAGCCGGAGACGTGACCTTCGACCCGCCGCAGTTCAGCGCATGGGAGGATACGCGTAACGGCGCGAATTCGCCCTGGGCCCCTGGTTGGAGAACACCCCCGATTCCAACAGACAACACGTGGGAGACTCGCGCCACCTTTAAGACTCCGGGTGAGTACGTCCTTCGATGCGTAGCCCATGATGGCGCCATTACAGCTATCGAGAACATAACGGTTGTGGTAACTCCGTAAGGCCTCCGCGACTCCGGCCGGCACACGATCGGCGCGTGCTAGACTTATTCCATGCAAAAGAAAACCTACGGCGATAAGCAGCGAGAAGCACAACAGGTCAAGAAACAGGAAGAATTGAAGGCCAAAGCTGCGAAAAACTCGCCGGCTCCTGATTCTTCGGAGGCCACTGCAGTAGCCAAAACGACTGAAGCCGGGAAGAAAAAACCGAAGGCCGACAAGCGCGGCCGCCGTCCAGTATAGGTCGGAGCGGTTTGTCCCGATCGTGATAGTAGATCCGCAGCAATCCTTCAAGCACTATGCCAGGCAAACGGCCCATCTTTAGCAACACACGAGAGCGCGAACCGTCTTTGCCGGACAAGGAACAATCTGAAAAAGCGATCAAGAACTGGCTGAGCGCTAACGTCAAGGTCGGCGCTATAGTTGCAATCAGGCGGCGGCAAAACGGAATGTTCCAGTATGAGCGTGGGATAGTACTGAGTGTTCGGCCGAGGAACTTCAACGTAGGCGCCCAGCATAGAGATGGAACGTATTCCGAGGCCGGAACAACCTTTGACTATGCCGGCAGGCACTGGCGGGACCGAGGATGCGGCACGCAGATTGTCATTCCTACCGATGCGGTTCTTAGCGCTTGCGACGATTGCGATTTCGGCGCTGCCTTCCTGCATTAGGGCAGGCGCCTGGCCAGATCGACGAAGGCCCGGCGAGCCTCCTCGAGGTTCTTCACAGGACTGGCGAAACCGATTCGGACTTTCCCATTGCTTCCGAGAACATCGAACCCCTCTGCGTCAATGCCCACCATTTCGGCCGCAGCGCCGCCGAGGGAGCGTCTGAGCACATCAGAGTGATCCTGGTTCATATGCTGAATGATCCTTCCTTCCTCTGCAGGCGAGAAGGGATTCGCCATCATGAATTCTTCGGGCTTCATCCAGAATATCTGCCCGAAGCCTCCGATGAATCGAACTCGCACCAGTTCCAGCCGGAAGAATTCAAACGCATGAGTGCCCTCATACTGCCTCGCCGATGGAAAGTATCGAAAGTACCGCTCCCGAACGTCGTGATCGCCGGCCGGCACCTCGCTCGCGTTCGCGATGCACGTCACGCGTCCCTGAGCCTGGACATCGTCGGACTCGGTTCTTTCAATGACGGTTAAGGAAACTCGTGAGTCCGCCACGATGTTTTTCGTGTGCTGCGCGATAGGGCTGATGTAAATAGTCGGACGGCACATCCGATCCATGCAATAGGGCGTCACCGAACCGAAAGGGTATCCGGCAAGATCCAACGAGATCGTCGAAAGCACACCAAAGCTTTCCGCCAGAGCCAGAGAACGGGCAGGATTCTGTTTTTCCATTTCTTAATTGTACGTGCCGAATCTCGCGAAAGCTGATCCGTTGTTCTCATTTTCCGCTCGTCCTTCTTCGTATTGATCTCCTCGTGCACTGGCACGACGTACCGTGGGTTGGCTCCTACAAGCGCGCCTTCGACGACGAGGTCCGGGAGTTGTACGACACCAATACGGACTGGACCCGGTCGAAGAACTTCGCAAAGGAGACACGAAACACCAACCCGCAGCCGCAGAAGCAATCTATGCGGTAAACTCGGGCTGATCCTTGTGATGACGAGCCACGGACCTGACTGGACACGGAAGCTCATTGGGAGAACGTCCACAAGACGGGGCGCTGACCAGAGGCAACAGCTGGCCGACGAGCCGACGATGGGCTAATTGTCGTTCAAAATGGTTTCGGGTATTGTCGGTCGGTCGGGCTTCAAATCAGGTTGGAATCCGAATCACCGCATGGCAAGGCTGTCCGTTGAAGATGAAGACTATTGATGATCTGAGAAGGCGGAGTCTGGCGCTTTCGAAGTATTCCTGTCTGATAGCTGCAGTGCCACCCACTCTGGCAGCAGCAGGTTGGATTTTCCACATTAACCTGCTCAAACAGATTCACCCGTCGCTGCCCGCCATGCAGCCCAACACAGTATTTGGATTGCTTCTCAGTAGTATTGCCATCATCTTCTCGGGCGAGAATCGGGAGCCACGACAACCGCGGGTGGCCTGCATGCTGGCCACCGTCATTACTTCTTTGGGGTTACTCACCTTAGCGGAATATGTCTTCGCCTGGGATCCTGGAATCGATCGCATCTTCCTCGGTGAAGGCATTTCCACCGGACAACCGTTCCCGGGACGTCCCTCGCCACAAACATCCACGAATTTCGCGATTCTCGGAGTGGGTGTGCTGGTTTACAACTTGAGATTTCTCCCAATTCGCCTTGGCCAAGTCTGCGCATTGGCAGTTGGCGCCAATGCTACCGTTGCCATCACGGGATACATATTCCAGACCAGCCAATTCTATGGGTTTCCGACGTTTATTCCCAGCATTGGGATGGCAGTCCACACTGCGGTGTCCTTTATCCTGCTGGCGATCGCTCTGCTCTGCAGCCGTCCCCGTGACGGCATGATGTCTCTTGTCACAAGCGATACGCGAAGCAGCAGCATGGCAAGACGCATCCTGGTGACAGCTATTCTTGCTCCACCTGCGGTTGGAGCGCTGACCCTGATCGGAGTGACAGCGGACTGGTACCCGGTGCATGTTCAGGTTTCATTGTTTGTCGTTGTCTTAGTCACCCTCCTGCTTCGAGCTACATGGCAGGCTGCAAGGCAGGCGGAGCAAGACGAACTTCAAACACGAGCTGCGCTCCATGAGACTCGCAACGCGAATGAGAAGCTTGAGACGGCGATTGCGGAACGCCGCATCTTTGAAGCTCTAATCGAAAACTCTTCAGACTTCATCGGAATTGCCGACGCAAACGGCAAGCCGGTGTACGTCAACCCGGCCGGCCGTCGAATGGTGGGTTTGCCTGGAGATTATCCGATCGAGAACACGCAAATATCGGAGTATTACCCCGCGTCCCAGCTTTCGTTTGTTTCCGAGGTCATTCTTAGGAGCGTCGTGGATCAAGGTCACTGGAAGGGTGAAACCTTCTTTCGACATTGGGAGACCGAGGGCGCAATTCCTGTATCTGACGAGCACTTTCTGATCCGGGACACTGAAACCGGGAAGGTGCTTGGCATGGGCACGGTCACTCGAGACATTTCTCATGCACGCCGAGCTCAGGAACAAATTCGTCAGTCGCAGGAACGTTTCGAACTCGCTCTCCGAGGAGCAGACCTCGGAGCCTGGGACTGGGATATCAAGACCGGGACGGTTATATTCAACGCACGCTGGGCTGAAATGCGCGGCTTTGGCCCTCAAGAAATCAAGTCACATGTGGATTCATGGGCTCACGGCGTACACCCCGATGACTGGCCGCGTGTACAGAAGGCGGTGAGCGACTACTTTGAGGGGCTGGTGCCGGAGTATGAGGTCGAGTTCCGTGCATTAACCAAATCCGGCGACTGGATCTGGATCCTGGATCGAGGAAAAGTTTTCACACGCGACGATGAGGGGAAACCCTCTCGAATGGTCGGAACTGAACTCGATATTACTCAGCGAAAAAGCCTTGAGGAGCAGCTTCGCTTTTCCGAAGCAAAATTTTCGGGGATCGTCAGAGCGTCAGCAGACGCCATCATCTGCCTTGATGAAAACCAGCAGATCACCCTGTTTAACGAGGGTGCGGAAAAGATTTTCGGGTACTCGAGTTCAGAAGCTATCGGCGCATCGGTCGATATACTGATTCCCGAGCGTCTTCGATCCATCCACCGACAGCATGTGGCTCAATTCAGCACAGGTGGCGAGACCGCACGCCGGATGGGGAATCGGAGCGCCGTGATCGTCGGTCTGCGCAGGAACGGGGAAGAGTTTCCTGCCGATGCGGCGATCTCCAGACTCGGCGTGGGCGGTAAACAAATCCTGACGCTCGCTCTTCGGGATATCTCCGAGCTGAAACGCATTGAGTATGAACAGCGGTTTCTAGCAGAAGTGGGCGC
>DASTBJ010000577.1:0-2968 GCA_035712125.1 Terriglobia bacterium | reverse complement strand
GTTCCGCTCGTACGGCGGATCGAGGAACACGATATCAAACGTGATCGCGTCCCGTTCGAAGAGATCCAGTGCTTTTCCCAGATTCGATTCAATCACACGGTATCCTTCGCGCACTTCGAGACTGCCCAGATTTTCGCGAATGATCGTACACGCCTTGCGGGACTGATCGACAAAGTACACCAACCGTGCGCCACGGCTGATCGCTTCGATGCCGACTGCGCCCATGCCCGCGAACCCATCCAGGAACGTAGCGCCCTCTACACGCGGCCCAAGCACGTTAAACAGCGTTTCACGCAGTTTGTCGCTTGTGGGCCGAATGCCTGCGGGTGGTTTCGCTTTCAGTTGACGGCTGCGAAAGGTCCCCCCGATGACGCGCATCACCCTACCGTCACGAGCCCGGCCGGCGTGATGCTGCTGGAGCGCGCTGACAACTCTTTCAGGAGCCTCATTGCCTGTTCTTCAGATTCCACGTACTTCTTAGCCTCACTTTGCGCGAGAGACAACATAAGCGAATCTTCCATCAGATTCGCAACACGGAACTCCGGAAGGCCGGACTGGCGAGTGCCGGCCATCTCACCGGGCCCTCTTAGACGAAGGTCGACTTCTGCCAGCCGGAAACCATCGGTTGTGGAAACCATCGCGTCGATGCGCTCGCGGGCGGTCTCTCCGATTTTTTCGGGTGTCATGAGCACACAAAGCGACGCCTGGCTTCCTCGTCCAACACGCCCGCGCAGCTGATGAAGCTGAGCCAGACCGAATCGCTCGGCGTGCTCAATCAGCATGACTGTCGCATTCGCAACGTCAACTCCGACTTCGATTACCGTCGTCGACACGAGCACATCCAGCTCCCCTGCGGCAAAGGCGCGCATTATAGCTTCTTTTTCCTCGCTCCTGAGACGGCCATGCAGCAGAGCCACTTTCCGATCGGAGAAGATCCCTGATAGTTTCTCAAAGCCCTCGGTGGCAGACTTCAGATCGACCTTTTCGGATTCCTCAATGACCGGATACACCACATAGCACTGCCGCCCCTTTCGCATTTCGTCGGCAAGCCTGCCGAAGATCTGAGGTGCGATGCGCTCGGTGGCATGAATCGTCTTGATGGGAGACCGCCCCGGCGGCATTTCGTCGATTACGGAGAGATCAAGATCGCCGTAAATAGTCATGGCGAGCGTCCTTGGGATCGGCGTTGCCGTCATCACGAGGGTATTCGGCTGATCGCCTTTGGTCATCAGTCGCAGCCTTTGAACAACGCCAAAGCGGTGCTGTTCATCGATGATCACCAGCCCCAGCTTGTTGAACACCGTGCTCTCTTCAAGAAGAACATGCGTACCGATAATCAGCTGAATATTGCCGGCTGCAAGGTCCTCAAAGAGTTTCTTTTTCTCCGCCCTCCTGATGCCCCGGCGCAGGACGCCGATGGAGTATCCGAGCGGGCCCAGCACGCGCTTTGCGTTGAGATAATGTTGCTCTGCGAGAATTTCCGTCGGCGCCATGATGGCCGCCTGGTAGCCGTTTTCCAGGGCGACAACCACCGCCTCGAAGGCCACGATGGTTTTGCCGCTGCCGACATCGCCCTGAAGCAGACGATTCATCGGGTAGGTCGCCTTCAGGTCGTCGACGATCTCCCTCAAAACACGCTTCTGCGCCGCCGTCGGATGGAAGGGAAGAATCTTCTTCACGCAGCTACGGATACGTTCATTAGTCTCGAAGCGGACACCTCGCGTTATTTGCGACTGTTTCCTGCGCAGCGCAAACACCAGCTCGAGAAGAAAGAACTCTTCGAAGATCAGACGGCGATGAGCGGGCGATGCACGGCGGTTCAGTTCATCGACGTTGTCGCCTGCAATGGGAAAGTGGATACGGTTCAGGCACGTCTGCAGGTCCGGAAAGCCATGTTCCGTTCGAACAGCCGGCGGAATAGGGTCGTCCAGAGGAGTCGAGAGATCGGCGAGTGCCGCGAAAATGAGTCTGCGGAGCTGGCGGCTGGTCAGGCCTCCGATCTCCTCATAGATGGGTGCGATGCGGCCCACGTCGAGTGATGCCGTCGCCGAAGGCGTTTCTTCTTCCAGCAACTCGAATTCGGGGTTAAAGAAGACGAGCTTCGAATCGTAGGTGTCGCGGTCAACCCGGCCAAAGAGGATCATCTGACGGCCGGCGGCGACACCGCGTGAAAGCGCTGTCGACCCGCCGTGAAACCATTTCGCATGCACGAAGCTGGTGCCGTCCGTAAGGATAACTTCGAGGATCCGGCCGCGAGTGCGGGTCTGAATCGTGCGGCTGCGGTAGATTCTTGCGTGAACGGCGGCGTCCTGTCCGGCGCGAAGCGAAGCGAGGCTGGCGAAGGTGGACCGATCCTGATACGCCCTGGGGATACGCAAGAGGAGGTCGCCGACGGTGCGAACGCCGCGCGAGGTCAGCAGGGATGCGCGACGTGGCCCTACGCCTTTGACGAACTGAACATCGGTGTCGAGACGAAGCATGGATTGGTTGTTTGCGGAGTTCGCCCGCCCCCGGCCCGCTGCCGCTACGCCTTCGCCTGAAGCTGCATTCTTGCCTGGAGGAACGCCTTCATGAAGCCTTCCAGGTCCCCGTTCAGCACGCGATCCACATCGCCCACTTCGACTTTTGTTCGAACATCCTTCACCAGCCGATAGGGTTGCAATACGTACGAACGGATCTGGCTCCCAAAACCGATATCGAGCTTGCTGTCTTCTATCGACTTCGACTCCGCCTTCTTCTTTTCCAGTTCCAGTTCGTACAAGCGCGCGCGGAGCACTTTCATGCACACTTCCTTATTCTTGTGCTGGGAACGTTCGTTCTGGCATTGGACGACGATACCGGTAGGAAGGTGCGTGATACGCACCGCGGAATCGGTGGTGTTCACGTGCTGGCCGCCGGCGCCGGACGACCGGAACGTGTCGATGCGGCAGTCGGACTCCTTCACCTCGATGTTGATGCGGTCGTCCAC
>DASTBJ010000576.1:0-3748 GCA_035712125.1 Terriglobia bacterium | reverse complement strand
AGGGCAACGGCGCTTTCCAATACGACATCAACGGGCAACCGTTCGAGCGAGCAATTCCGCTGAAGGCAAAGCTCGGCGAGACGCAGCTGTGGACCGTGAACAACACGACGCCCTGGTCCCATCCACTGCATATTCATGGGTATTTCTTTCAAGTCCTGGACCAGAACGGTGACGTGGTTCACCCGATCGAGTGGAAGGACACTGTCAGCGTTCCTTTGAAGGAAACGCTCCGGCTCTTAGTTCGCTTCGACGACAGGCCCGGCCAGTGGATGGTGCACTGCCACATCCTCGATCACGCTGAAGGCGGCCTGATGACCACCATCGTGGTCGGTGACGCTCTCGCGAAGCCACATTCTCATTGATCCTCGACGGCGGGACGAGTGTCGCCGCTGAAACAAGACTTCCAGTTGTTGGCTAATTAGTTCAGCTCTTCCGACCAGCGGGTCACAACGTTAATCTGAGACAAGGGCTGTTCGGCAGTCGGAAGAATCACGAGAAAGCGTTTCCCATCCGGAGAAACGCTCGGAGAACCTACGCGTTTGTCAAAGAGAAGCTGGGGCTTGCCGGCGGCAAAGCCTCGATTCATCGAAACCGGAACCGCCAGCATCTTGTTGCTCTCTCGATAGAAAAGTTCGCTCCCGTCGGATGACCATTGGGGGTCTGTGCCGCCGGCTGTCGAGATCGGAATCTTCTGTCCGGGTCCCGGAAAGGGTTGAACGTAGATTTCGTTCCTTCCGGACTCGTTCGACATATAAGCCAGCCAACGTCCATCAGGCGACAACTGCGGCGACGTTTCTGAGGCTGGCGTTCTCAAAAACACTTCGGGTTTATTCCCAGCTTCGAGAGAGAGGACCCAGATATCGGCCCCTGTCCCTGTTGCAAAATCCCCGTCATGGTAGGCGAGCCACTTCCCGTCTTTCGACACTGAAGTCACCGTGGGGGTTGTATCGGCTGATGTGAGGGGGATTTCGTTATCGCTGCCATCGGCGGCTTTCCGATAAAGAGAACGATGGCCTTTGCGTGTGCCGCGATACACGAGGTACTTCCCGTCCGGGGTCCATCTAGCAAACTGGCTGCTGCCGGGTGTTGTTAACGGATTCAGGGTATTTCTGGCGAAGTCATAGATCCAGAGACCAAAGGTGCCCGCGCGTATCCCAACGACGGCGAACAGTCCACTGGGCGAAAGTTCAACATCGCCATATTTTCCTGGGGCGGCTGGAAGAACGTCGATGTCGCCTTTTCTGTCGATCCATGCCAGGCGTCGCTCGAATTGCTGGGGACTCCCAGGGATATAAGCCAATGCTCCGGAATCCGAGACGGCGAAAAGGCCGCCTTCGCTCCCGTTCTGGAGTTTCTCCTGCAGTGTCCTTGGCGGTCCCGTAACTTGAAGCTCCTGCAGGTCAAAAGGAACTGCCATCAGCGCCTCCTCGCGCGTATACACCACGTGTCCTGATGGAACGTACCTTCCGGTATGTCCGTTTCTGGCAACGATGCGCCGTTCGTTGTTAGAAAGGACGACGAGTTCGACTTGCATCTCGTCCCATCCTGGTCCGGTCCAGACTGTGAAAAGGACGGCTTTACCGCCCGGCAGAACCTGCGGCAGCCGGTGACTGATCTCACCTTTAGAGCGGTCCAGCGGGGTGAATTCCTGTGAGGAACCGCCCGAAGCCGGGACTTTGCGCAATCCCGCCCCGGCGGAGGCGGAGAAGTAAATCATGTCATCCGGCCCCCAGGCCGCGCCTCGCGGTGTTGGTGCCTCAGTGATCTCCTCTGGAGCACCGCCGGATACCGAGACCTTTTGCAGCTTGCCGTTACCGAAGAATCCGATCCATTTTCCATCCGGCGAAAAAAACGGAGAGGATGCAGGTCGCGCTCCCGCGACGGGTTTCGCTTCAAAAGAATTCATGGACCGCAAATAGAGTTGCCCGCCGCTGACATAGGCCAACAAGGATGCGTCCGGCGAATAGGCTAAAGGAGGCATGTCACTGGAAAGCTGCTCCCCTGCCGGCATCACTAAAGAGAATCGTACTCCGCCAGCGGGCGCCGGAGACTGGGAACCCATAAACATCAGCACTGCGACGGCGCCAAGAACGGACACTAACAGCAGGCTTGCGACCCACAGAAGGCGCTCTCGCGTTCGCTGCGCCGTGTGCGCTGGGACTGGAGTTCCTTCCCGCAATTGCTGGATCGCTTCCTCAATCTCGATGCGGGCATCGGCGATATGGTGCGTGCGTCGGGAACGGTCCTTCTGCAGGCATCGGTGGAGCAACGTGCGTACAGCCGGGGGCGTATTTTGCGGGAGTGCAGACCACTCCGGCTCGGCCCTGGTCACGCCTCCCAGGATCTCAATGGTTGTTTCGCCGCCAAACGGTGGGCTCCCTGTGAGCATTTCGTATAGAACGATGCCGAAGGCCCAGACATCGGACCGTGCATCGCAAGGCTTTCCTTTTGCCTGTTCCGGGGACATATACGCTGCGGTCCCGAGAATCATTCCCACCTGCGTGGCCCCAACACTCGCGGTCGCCGCATCGGGCGATCCCGTCGCGGCGACTCGATCGAAAGCCTTTGCCAATCCAAAATCCAGAACTTTGACGTTACCGTCTGGCGTCACCTTGATATTGGCGGGTTTTAGATCCCTGTGGACAATTCCACGATCGTGTGCCCCTTCCAACGCGCTGGCGATTTGGCGGGCGAGTTCAAGAGCGTCCTCGAGGGCGAGCGGGCCTTGACGGATCCGATCTTCAAGCGTCAGCCCCTCGATGTACTCCATCGCAATGCATTGGCGATCGGCCAACTCTTCGAGTCCGTAGATCTGGGCGATATGTGGATGGCTTAAGGACGCTAAGGCCCGCGCCTCGCGCTGAAACCGGGCGGGAAAGTCTTCGTCTTGCATCAGCCGCTCCGGCAGCAGCTTCAGTGCGGCATCGCGGCCGAGCCGGGTATCTCTGGCGCGATACACCTCCCCCATTCCGCCTGCGCCGATCAGATGCAGGACCTCATAGCTTCCGATTTGTGTGCCAGCTGAGAGACCCACGTGTTGTCGCGGATTATAGGTGGCGGCAACTTGGATGGTCTAGGAAGAATGTCTTGGTCGGAACCCGCCGGGAGCACCCATACACAGGAAGCGGTAGCTTCGCTCACGTGCTTTCTCTTGACCTCATGAAAACCGCCGTGTTACCTGCAAAGGAGATTGAAACCCAAAAGAGTGTATTCGAGGTGTTTGCAATGACGAGATTTCGGACTGGCATCTCCCTTCTAACCCTTTGCTTTATTCTCCCGGCAACACGTGTCGCCGCGCATCACTCGTTCGGCGCGGAATACGATGCGCAGAAGCCGATTACTCTCAGGGGTGTAATCACGAAGGTCGAGTGGGCGAATCCCCACTGTCACATGTACATCGATGTGAAGGAGCCCAACGGCACCACAAAGAACTGGACGCTGGAGGGCTATCCGCCAAACGTCCTTGCGCGCACAGGTTTCAAAAAAGATGTCACTCTCAAGCCGGGAGACACCATCACCGTCTTCGCGTGGCTGGCAAGAAACGGGACCCCGCTTGCGCACGCGCGAGAACTCACGTTCCCGGACGGCAAGAAACTTTACTTCGGACCTCCTGCCGGCACCGGCGAAGGCACCGCGATCGTCCCATAGGAGGAAATCATGCGAAAAATAATGCTGCGGATTCTGTTGATTTCCTCGGCGGCCATTGTTGTTCTTCTTTCTGCCGTACCTCTTGAAGCTCAGACTCCAG
>DASTBJ010000575.1:0-6826 GCA_035712125.1 Terriglobia bacterium | reverse complement strand
TTTTCGGTCTTTCCATAGAAGTGATACCCGAGAAACAGAAGTCCGAAACCGTAATACTTCCGGCCGTCTCGTGCGACGTATTCCGCGACCGAATGAAATGATGCGAGATTTGGATTATGGCTCCTGCCATGCGAGAAGCCGATCACGCGCCCTTTAACGGGTGCGGTGTCGCGTCTGTCTTTCGCTTCAGACGCAATGATGAGGAGGCCCACGCCGAGAAATGCCAGACCAACGATAAGGAAAATGATCTCCACGATTTCGCCGTGCGATTGTCGGTCAGGGACAGAGTTTGTACAAACGATGTTCGCTCGCCGCGAATGGAATGCTGTTAGGCTTGGGTGCGTGTTTTTTCGATAACACGAAGTGACGCGAGGACGACATGACGACAGCGAAATACATCCCCCTGAGGGACTTCTTCAGGAATCCCGTTGAGAGCGACCATGAAGTTTCCCCGGATGGCAAATACATTTCCTTTCTCGCGCCTTACGCGCGACGGATGAACGTCTTTGTCAAGACGCCCGGCGGATCACCTGCTCGCGTCACGAGCGAGACCGAACGCGATATCGCCGGCTACTTCTGGAAAGGCGAACGCATCCTCTATGCGAAAGACTTCGGAGGAGATGAGAACTTCCATGTTGTTTCCGTGGATTTGCAGGGCGGCGATCTCAAAGATCTGACACCGGGAGAAAAGGTTCAGGCGCATATCGTGGACGCATTGATCGACGACGACCAGCATCTCATCGTGGCGCACAATCGCCGCGATGCTGAAGTCTTCGATGTATTTCGAATCGATGTCGCCACGGGCAGGGAAGAGCTCATCGCACAGAACCCGGGGAATATTACCGTCTGGATGACGGATCACGATGGCCGACTGCGCGTCGCCATTGCCACCGATGGCGTCAACCAAACACTCCTCTACCGCGAGAATGAGGCGGAGCCGTTCCGGCCGGTGGTCACGACGGATTTCAAAGAAACACTGGCGCCCCTGTTCTTCACCTTCGACAATCGCAAGCTCTACGTGAGCAGCAACCGGGGACGTGACAAGGCCGCCCTGTTCGTTTTTGATCCGCAAACCGGCAGGGAAGAACAACTGCTGTTCGAACATCCGGACGTGGATGTGTCCTGGATGACCTATTCGCGCAAACGCAAAGTGCTCACCGTCATTGGTTACGCCACGTGGAAGACGGAATTGAAGTTTCTCGACGCCGAGAGTGAGGCCGACTACAAACTGGTCCGAACCACGCTGCCCGGTTATGAAATTGCTTTTGCCTCGGCAAACAAGAACGAGGACAAATACATCGTTGTCGCGTCGAGCGACAGAGCGCCCGGCAAGGTGTATTTCTTCGACAAAACGACGGGGCGGCTGGATTTCCTCGCCGACACGGTTCCGTGGTTGCCGGAGAGCGAACTTGTCGAAATGAAGCCTGTGACGTATGTCTCGCGCGATGGTCTCACCATCCATGGTTACCTGACGCTGCCGAAGGGAGCCGTTCCGAAAAACCTGCCGGTGGTTGTCAATCCCCACGGTGGTCCCTGGGCTCGCGATTCCTGGAGGTATAACCCCGAAGTGCAGTTCCTCGCGAACCGCGGCTACGCGGTGTTTCAGATGAACTTCAGAGGTTCGACGGGTTACGGGCGCAGATTCTGGGAATCCTCGTTCAAGCAATGGGGCCGCACGATGCAGGATGACGTTACCGACGGTGTGCGCTGGCTGATCCATGAGGGAATCGCCGATCCGAAACGCATCGCGATTTACGGCGGAAGCTACGGCGGTTATACGACGCTGGCCGGTATTACATTCACGCCGGACCTGTATGCGGCCGCAGTGGATTATGTCGGCGTATCAAACCTGTTTACCTTTATCAACACGATCCCGCCGTACTGGAAGCCCTATCTCGAGATGCTTTATGAGATGGTCGGCCATCCGGAGCAGGACAGGGAACTCCTGGCTGCAACATCTCCCGCCCTGCACGCCGACAGGATCCGGACGCCGCTGCTGATCGCGCAAGGGGCAAATGACCCCCGTGTCAACAAGGCCGAGTCGGATCAAATGGTTGAAGCGCTGCGGAAGCGAGGCGTTTCCGTCGAGTACATGGTGAAAGACAATGAGGGCCACGGCTTCGGCAATGAGGAAAACCGTTTCGACTTCTACGAGGCCATGGAGCGGTTTCTGGCCGCACATTTGAGCGCGAGATAAATTGGCGGTTCCGATGACCTCACGATAGCCTGCCCTCATGTTGACGAGAATCGTCCCATTCACGCTGATCGCGCTGATGACCCTGGTCCAGGATATCGAACTTCGTCCAAAGCTCGTCACCGGTGACAAGTTCCGGCTGGAAGTTACTCGTACGCGAAAGGATTCCGCGCGTCCCAACATGGCGGCAAGCGGTCGTACGCCTGTGGACGTCCAGGTGATATCGGCAGGTGCCGATGGTTTTGTTCTGGATTGGGTGCCGGGCGATACCGTTTTCGACAATCCGCAGGTTATGCAGGATCCGAATATCGGCGCCGCCGCACAGGCGACACGAGGCATGCGTTTCAGAATTGCGCTTACCGGAGACGGCGAGTTTAACGGTCTGCTTAATGAGGCTGAAGTCGCTCCGAAACTTCAGGCAATCGTGGGCAGCGTCGTCGGCGAGTTGGCCATCCGCCTCCCGTGGGATCAGCGGAAGAAGTTCGAGACAATGATGGCGCAGGTCTTATCGCCGGCAGCGTTGATTTCTTCCGCGACACAGGATGCGCAGGTGTACTGGGGACTTTACGGGGCGGCGCTTACGCCGGGTGAAAGCGTTGCCGTGGATCTGGAACAGCCGAACCCCCTGGGAGGAACTCCCATTCCGGCGACATTCACTGTCCGTATGGATGCTGCAACAGCGAGTGCGGCTACGATCACCACAACGACGACCTATCAGAAGGACGCACTCACCAGGATGACTCTTGAACTGGCGCAGAGAGCCGGCGCGCCGATCAAGCCACAAGACGCTGCGAAAATCCCCCCGATGCAGATGGCCGATGACGGCAAGTACGACTTCGATCGGGTCTCCGGGTTGATGAAGAACGTCGCAATCAACCGCCGCATCGTCGCGGGCGGTCAGGAACGCCTCGACGGATGGATCATTACGCTCGTGGAATCACCGAAGCGTTAACGTTTGACGAGAACGATTTTTTTGAAAGAAATTTTGAGATTGGACGAATCCTGCATTTCAGATCCGAAATTGCAAATCTTAAATTGGACTGCTCTGACAGGTGCATGAGTCCAACTTGAGATTTGCAATTTCGGATATTTCGGATCTGAAATGCAGTCGTACATGAGTATTGAAAATCGTCATAACTCCCCTCCTCAGCCGAGGAGGGGAAAGCCAAGGCGCAGCCTTGGCTGGGGTGGTGTTGGTCAAGAAATCTATTATTTGCCCAGCACCACCGGGCGCTACGCGCCACCCTTCCTGGCTGAGGAGGGAGTCCTCGGAGTTTCACTCTTTTTCGAAGGAGGATTCGTCCAATTTCAAAATCTCTTCAAAAATACAAACAACGGGGTCTCTAGCGGAGGCCCCGCAGCTTCAGCTTGTCGATTTTCCCCGGCCCGGTCTTTGGCAGGGAGTCCATGAACTGGATGGAGCGGGGAACCTTGTAGTCGACGAGGCGCTGCCGGCAGTATTCGATGAGTTCTTCTGCGGTCGTTGTTCGGCCAGGGTGAAGCGCAACAAACGCGACGGGAATTTCCCCGCGGAATGAATCCTTCATGCCGACGGTTGCCACCTCAAGAGTGTCGGGATGGCTGTTCAGCACTTCGTCAACCTCGCGCGGATGGATGTTGAAGCCACCGGAGATGATCAGCTCTTTCTTGCGATCCACTACAAACAGATAGCCCTCCTCGTCGAAGTACCCGATATCGCCCGTGTAGAGCCAGCCGTCACGGATGGTATGTGCCGTTTCCTCCGGCCTGTTCCGATAACTCGATACCATCTGTGGGCCTTTGACGCGAATTTCGCCCCGCTCGAATGCAGGCAGCACACGTGTGCCGGACTCGAGGTCGACGATTTCGACTTCGGTTTCCGGAGGCGGGACGCCGACGGAAAGAACCTTGCGCTTTCCGACCGCCGGATTGTTGGCGTACGGCGCGCCTTCCGACATGCCGATCCCTTCATAGATGTCACAGCCGGTTGTCTTCGACCAGTTGCGCAACAGATCCTCAGAACAGGGGGAACCGCCGGCGCTACAGATCTTCAGGTTGGAAAGATCGGCGGTCTTCATGCCCTCTGCCGCCAACAACCCGACATAGACCGTTGCAGGGCCGCCGGCGAATAGGGTGACTTTGTATCGAGATAATTGTGCGAGAACAATATCCGGCTTGTACTGTCGCACCAGCACGTGCGTTGAGCCGATATATAGAGGATGGATGACGCCATGGTGATGTCCGAAGATATGGAACATGGGCGCCACGGACAGCGACACTTCGCAGTCGTATCCGAGTGTCGAGAAAAACGCAGCTTCGAGCCTGCAAAAGGCCATGATGTGCCGATGCCGATGCTCCGCGCCTTTTGGAAGACCCGTCGTGCCCCCCGTGAAGAACATCATGGCGTAGTCTTCGGCCGTTGGCAGAGGCTGGGGTAGACCTTCTCCGCCCATTGCGCTCCAGGCTTCAATGGTGTTGCTTCCTTCTCCAGCCACGAGAACGTGCGCAACTCCCATGCGATCCGCGATCCGCTTGACGCGATCGTAAAAGTCCCGCAGGGTCACGATGACTTTCGGACTCGCGTCCTTTAACAAGGGCTCGAGTTCCGAATCCGAGTAGTTCGGATTCATCGGGGCAACGTAAGCATGCGCTGCCATTGCGCCGAGAATGCAAACGGGCATCTCGAGACAGTTGGACATGAGGATTGCCACGCGTTCGCCCTCGACATTGAGCGCGCGAAGTTCACGGGCGAAACCGGAGATCGCCCTCTTGTGTTGGGCGAACGTCAAGCTGCGATCTTCACAGACGAGCGCGAGGCGATCCGGAGTGCGTCGCACGACGTCCTCCAGCGCGTGAAGGACTGTTGGATAAACCGGGGCGTCGGGCGGAACCGTTAATTTCACGGCGCGTATTCTATCAGTCTGCAAACAGATTTGGTGTGGCGTTCCGTTCGTGGAAGGTTACGTCGCCCTCGGCAAAACGTCGTTAACTGCTGTTCTTTTCAGTTTTCTTCCGAGAGTTCTCCACGCAAGAACCAGCGATGTCACACACAATGCCGTTCCTCCCATCATGAAGGTGATAACGACGATGTCCCAGAGTGGCCGGTAATTGTAGAGAAACGGGAAATTCAGGGAGTGGAGACCGGTGTACAACCAACGATTCACCCAGTTCCTGCTGCTGTAGGTTGTGACGACGCGAGCAGATTTCGGGTCAATGTAGTGGCGCGTTTTGTCCTCGTCATTCATCAGAACCAGGAGGACGGGCAGCGGCCGTTGCCGCGTTCGGTCGAAATAGTACAGATCGTACTGATCGATGGTTTTGATCTCGATAGCCTTCGGGTCAGGAACGACGGACTCTACGATGTCGATCAGCTTCTCGTAAGCAAATTCGACAATCGGGCTGCCGGCCAATGACAACAGTTGCGACTTGCCGTCAGCCAGGTTTGCGGAAAACAGGGGTGTACCCGCGAAGGATGTCCATTCCAGTTCTCTAACGTCAAGATGCGAAACCTGAGCCAGCAAGTCCCGCGGATGCGCTGAAGCAAAGTCGTCCATCTTCACGCGGCCCCGGAGCGCACTCGCGATCCCTTGTTGCCCGCCGCCGCGGCCGCCCGCGCCTGGGTTCCGCGGTGCCGCTTCGGCACGTGGACCGGTGCCTGTCAGTCGTTGCACGAGCGGGAAGGGCCCCAGTGACAGAAGACCGCTGAAGGTCCACGTCACCGTAGCGACACCAAAAACCATGCCGAAGATCCAGTGCCACCGTTTCTGGCCGCGATACGGTATTCCTGTGGGTTGACCGTCCAATCGATAACGCTTCTTCGGTGAGTACATCCATACTGCAACGATCATGCCGATGATTGTCCCGACCGTGCCGACGATGGAGCTCCAGATCATGAAGGTAATCCACCGCGGCTGGTCTTTTCTCAGGGGTGTGTAATAAACCCAGTGCGGGATCGCGCTGACGTGAGCGGCAATGCGGGAGCCGAATGTGGTGTACTGAACGACCTCCCCAGTTGTGCCGTCCAGATAAAGCTGTTGCCCATCGGGCCACGAATACTTGTACATCGGCCGGAGATTGCGCAGCTGGCCGGCAACGGTCCACTGATCAGGTTCCTCGACGGATTCTTTCCTGGCGTCGGCGAGCCGCTGGCCAGCCCATGCCGAAGCGATTCGATCCAGCATTTCGGAGGACACGTCGTTTTGTTCGTCGCCGGTGTCGGCATAAATGATGCGGCTGCCCGTGCCGCCTCGACCACCACCAATCCGATAAACGGGTCGCCCGTCGAAAGAATTCAAACGGATCTGCGTAGGATTGGCCTGGATGCCCGCCTTCGCAGCGGCTTCGGCCGGCGAGAGCAAGATCTTCGCAGGATCGAGCTTCGGAGAGTGGTTCAGCCGATCCACTGCCGTGACGCCGGGAAAGGTCCAGTACATCATTCCGATTCCTGACGGGAACCAGAGGAGAAAGACAAGACACAGGAAAATGCCGACCCATCGATGAACGAATATCAGGGATCGGAGGGGATATCTCACGGTTGGAGGGTGATCCTATCCGACGTAAGGTAAGTTGGCTTCTGAAAAGTTTCTGAAGGAATCTGACGAAGTGTTAAGACTTCGACTACTTCAAAAACTTCGCGATGGCTCCGACCGTTTC
>DASTBJ010000574.1:0-5048 GCA_035712125.1 Terriglobia bacterium | reverse complement strand
TGTTATCGATGAACAGGAAACCATTGTGCGGATCGACCTCAGGGATTACGGCTGGA
This sequence comes from Terriglobia bacterium, assembly GCA_035712125.1. Lineage (GTDB taxonomy): Bacteria > Acidobacteriota > Terriglobia > 20CM-2-55-15 > 20CM-2-55-15 > DASTBJ01. The sequence continues at coordinate 4,992 of DASTBJ010000574.1, read as the reverse complement.
CGAATCCCGCTTCCACCTGGGAAACCATTCTGGCCGGTTATCCCTATGGCGTGGAATATCCAGGCTCCGGTTATGCGCGCATTCAGATTCAGACCTCCTCACAAATACCCTTCGTTCGTGCGGACTGGTTCCTGGCCGCCGCGTCGATGCCTCCGCTGTACCACGAGATTCTGGAATTGCCGGACAATGAAGCGGACCTGGAAAACTGCGGACACCGCTCAGGTCGCTGCCTGCATATCGATACCGAGCGAAACCTGCGAGATGCGCCCGGGGTACGCGTGGTCCGAGCGGGCTTCACCGAGTCGGGCGTGTCCAACAGCAACCGGATCGTCGAACGGCACCGGTCGCCCTATGGTGCTTACTGGAAGTCCCATGATTTTCCCGACAACATCGGAGAACACAACATCTTTCAGAACCCCCTCGACTTCCGTCGCGCGGGCGGCGAGATCATCTTTAACCTTCCCAATGGGCTGCAGGCGTACCTGCTCGTGAACGAAAAGGGTGAGAGAATTGACCAGGCACCGACGAACATCGTTTTCGACAAAGGTGGATCGCGAGCAGAGATTCGAAATGGCTTGAGTTGCATGTCCTGTCACGTGAATGGAATGAGATCCTTCACCGACGATGTTCGTGCGACCCTTTCCAGGCTGCCTTTCGACATTAATTCCTACGCGTCGGCACTCTATGTCGACAACGATTCGATGAAGAAACTACTCCTCGAAGACGAGGCGCGCTTTCAATCTGCGGTCGAAAAAACTGGCGTGAAACCTGGAACGGAGCCCATCGCGGAACTCTCGGAACGTTATGCCCGGTCGATCGATGCCGTCAGAGCCGCCCACGACCTCGGCCTTCCATCGGACCAGTTTTTGAAACGCCTGGCCGCAAGTCCAACACTTCTGCAGTCCGGTCTGGCGACGCTCGTGACAGGCGGAACCGTAAAGCGCGACACCTGGGAAGATGCGTTTGGTCTGGCTGTTGAAGAACTGGGACTCGGAACGTTTGTCCCGCCGACAAAGCCCTACGGTGAGCGCTTCTTCAGCGGTTCCCCCTTGCGGCCTTTTGTGGCACGTTCGGAAGGAAAGACCTTGAATGACATTATTCCCACCATCATTCGAGGATTTCTCGGGCGAACCGTTCGATCCCTCGAGAACGGCCGTCACAAGACCTACAACGTACGCGACATTCGTATCGCTGCAGATTGCTCGGCGGAGATCGTCGACGCCAACCGCCTTGATGATCCTGTCGATTCGAAACAATGGTGGCTGGAGGAGTACGTTCAGACTTTTTCGCTGAGGGCTGTTCAAGCTTCGATAACGTCCAGAGGAAATGTCAGCCAGGTGGCTATCCGGGTGATTTCTCCGGGTAGTATTCGGCTGGAACGGACATCCTTTAGCCAGAACCGTTGGCACGATTCGTCGTTGCCGCCGACCGGACGCAGGACAGAATTTCCTGACCTCGTGCAATTCGACCTGCCGCAAGACCCGGATACGGAAAAGGCATTTGAATCTCTTCGGCGTGCAATCGAGATCTGTTCCCGGCGCGGTTGATAGGAACGTTACCCTTATCCACGTACAAGCGGCTGCTTACGGATCGCGAACTGACCGGCGAGGCCTTTGCTCCACGCGGCGTCCTGACCGTAGATGTCTCGACGGAAGTTGAGGCGGCCCTCAGGATCAACCCACGCCGTCCAGTACGCGAGCAATACCGGTATGCGTCGTTTCAACGTGACGTTCTGCGTTCGACCGGAGTCGAGAGCTTTCGCGATCGCCTCGTCAGACCAGGCTGGATCATCGAGCAGCAGCCTTGCGAATTCCAGTGGGTTCTCGATGCGCACGCAGCCCGAACTGAAGCTGCGATCCGGAGAGTCAAACAGATTCGTTGACGGCGTGTCGTGAAGGTAGACGGCATAGTCGTTCGGAAACATGAACTTCACGCGGCCCAGCGCATTCTTCGGGCCCGGGTCCTGGCGAAACGTGTAAGGAACGTTGCCGGAACGGTAGGTATTCCAGTCGATCGAAGCGGGATTCACCTCTCGTCCGGAAGGATCCAGTACTTTTAAATCCCGCCGTCGGATGGAGGCAGGGTCCTTGCGAGCTTCCGGAAGAATGTCATTTCGGAGGATGCCGGGCGGTACGGTCCATGTCGGGTTTAGAACCAGGTAGGTGATTTCGGAACGAAAGATCGGCGTTCGTCGATAGGGTCTGCCTACCTGCGCACGAGTCCGCCATACGACTTCGCGGCCTCTGACAAGGAACGCCTGATACCCTGCAACATTGACGGCGACGAACTCGTCGGGCAGATCCTGCAACAAAACGCGACCTCTATCGAGATTGATGCGGATCTGCTCGATCCTTTCCGATACCGGCACGCTGAGCTCACCGATTGTCCGGGCGCCGGCAACGCCGTCGACTTCAAGGCCGAGACTTTCCTGGAAGGTGCGCACCGCTTGTTCAAGCGCGGCGTCGTAGACGGTTGGATCTGGCGTCGACTCTGTGATCTCACCTGTCGCCTGGAGCCGCGCGCGGATTATGGCGACCCTGGAGTCCGTCATGCCTGGCTTAAGAGGCGGGCCGGCCGGGATCGGCTTCCAGCCGCCGGCCTTTTCAATCTCCCGATACCGCGCCAGCCCACGCCTGAGATTGACGTAAAGATAGTGCGTCGGCTTTAGCGCGTCGATGCGCCCATATACGTTGTCATCATCCAGAGCTTTTTCGACGGACTGAGCGACATCCGGCTGTTCGAGCGTCCGGCCGTAGTTCCACTCCGAATCAAACGACTGCGGATCGACCTTCCCGAAGCTCAAGTGATACGCGAGTCGAAGCAACGCTTCGGTGTTCAGCACATCGAATCGGGAGCGTAAGTCTGCACTTGCCTTACCCGAGAGCGCGTCCGCGGCCATCGCTTCAAGCGTTGCGCTGTAGTAATCCCGAGGATCGAGACCATCTTCACGGCTGTCGCGAATGGCCCTGTGCAGGTCATTGACCACGCTCCGGCGATTCCATGCGGGACGGAAATCACGTTGTGCATAGAACTTGTGGATGAGTTGCGGCCAGGAGATATCGTGACCGCGAATCTGTGAGGTACCCGGCTGAGACACGACCTCGACCAGCGCCTGAATTGCGACAGCAACCGCGCGGTCATCATCCGTCTGCGGATGTACCGATCCGGCGGCGGAGAAAAGAAGCAGATACGCACCAAATAAAAGGCGGACCAAACACTTCATGTTTGGAGATATTACAGAATCTGTTTACCGAAAGCGGACAGAATCAGTTCCATCCCGAAATGAGCCGTCTTGTTCTGCACGTCGAGGATTGGATTGATTTCCGTGATTTCAAACGATGCCATTTTCTTCGTATCCGCGATCATCTCCATGGCGAGATGAGCTTCGCGATAATTCGCGCCTCCACGAACGGGTGTTGCCACTCCAGGCGAGTCATAAGGGTCCAGAAAGTCCGCATCGAGTGTGACCGAAAAGCCGTCCGTTCCCCTCATGACAATTCCCAGCGCTTCATCCATTACCGAGCCGATGCCACGGCGGTCGATTTCCTTCATCGTAAAAACGCGGATCCCGGACTGCTTGACCAGTTCTCGTTCTTCACGATCCACCTCACGGATGCCAACCATCACGACGCGATCCTTCGGCAGTTTCGGTGAAAAGCCGAAAATATCCACAAGCTCGGGCGGACCGTATCCGAGGATCGACGCCATGGGCATACCGTGGACGTTGCCGCTCGGCGATGTCTGAGGCGTATTCATATCGGCGTGGGCATCGAACCACAGCAGCCCGAGCTTCAAGTTTTGCCGCCGGAAACCTTCCGCCATGCCGGAGACTGTGCCTACCGCGATGGAATGATCGCCGCCAAGAACGAGAGGTGTCCGACCTTTTTCATAGATGCCCAGCGTGAGTTCCGCAAGATGACGACAGGCGTCGGCGATCTCCTTTAAATATTTCGCCTGCGGGTCGCCGTAGTGCTGGGTTTCCGGGATGATGACGGCGAGGTCGCCCAGATCTTCGACTTCATGACCGAGTTCAACAAGGTGCTCGTTCAGGTCCGCGTACCGCAGGGCGGATGGCCCCATATCCACTCCACGCCTATCCGCGCCGAGGTCCATCGGAACACCCAGAATGGAAATTTTAGACATGATGCCCTCAAGGTTTGAGTCTATAGAGCATTCTCGGAAACGGAATCGTTTCGCGAACGTGTTCCAGCCCGCAGATCCAACTGACAGCGCGCTCGATGCCCATGCCGAAACCTGCATGTGGCACCGACCCGTATTTGCGCAAGTCGAGATACCACTCGAAGGCTTCGCGTGGGAGATCGTGTTCCTGAAGGCGTTGAACGAGCAAGTCGTAACTGGACATGCGCTGGCCACCGCCAATAATTTCCCCGTAGCCTTCAGGTGCAAGGACGTCCACACACAGCGCCACGTCCGGACGCTTCGGATCGGGCTCCATGTAGAACGCCTTGATGGCGGTGGGATAGCGGTGGACCATCACGGGCTTTTCGAATTGCTGCGAAATGATCGTTTCATCGCCGCCACCGAAGTCTCCACCCCATTGGATCTCCGATCCGCTCTTCTGCGCCAGAGACACAGCTTCGTCGTAAGTGATTCGGGGAAACGGAGGCGTAATCATTTCCAATTTTGAGATGTCGCGCTCGATCGCTTTCAACTCCGGCATCCGGTTTGCAAGAACCCGTTTCACGATGAAACTGAGCATCTGCTCGGCGAGGTCCATGACATCGTCAACGGTCGCGTACGCCACTTCCGGCTCGACCATCCAGAACTCTGTTAGGTGTCTGCGTGTCTTTGATTTCTCCGCGCGGAAGGTCGGCCCGAACGTGTAAACCTTGCCAAGAGCCGCAGCCGTGGCTTCGCTGTAGAGCTGGCCGGACTGCGTCAGGAAAGCCTTGTCCTCGAAATATCCGACTTCGAACAGAGTCGTCGTCCCTTCGCACGCGGCCGGAGTCAGAATTGGCGCGTCGCACAACG
>DASTBJ010000573.1:0-6329 GCA_035712125.1 Terriglobia bacterium | reverse complement strand
GGGACCCGTTGAACCTGGAGCCTATCGATACACGTTCACCGTGGATGGCGTTGCCACAATCGATCCGCGCAGTCCGTCGACCAGCGAGTCCAACACGAACGTGTGGAGCATGGTGTATGTCTCCGGTTCTGACTTCATGGATGCCACGAATGTTCCGCATGGTTCGGTGGCCGAAGTCCCATACCTTTCGACGGCTCTTAAGGCGTGGCGCAGATTGCACGTCTACACACCGCCGGGCTACGAAAACAACAACGACAAGTACCCTGTCTTTTACCTGCTGCACGGCGCGGGCGACAGCGACGATTCATGGACCACGGTGGGACGTGCGAACTTCATCCTCGACAATCTAATTGCCACCAGGAAAGCGAAACCCATGGTCGTTGTCATGACGGCTGGACATACAAACCGAGCAGCGGGTGGCGGCCGCGGCGGTGGTGGGTTTCTTTCTCCAACCGATGAGTTCGCCCAGGATTTTCTGACGGATGTCATGCCTCTGGTGGAGAAACGTTATCGCGTGATGACGGATCGTGCGTATACGGCTATCGCAGGACTTTCGATGGGCGGAAGTCAGACGCTGAACATCGCGATCCCCAATCTGCAGCGCTTCGGATACATCGGTGTTTACAGTTCCGGGTTGATTGGGGAAGCGCAGGCAGGGGAGCGACCAGGTCGAGGTGCGGAAGGCGGGACGCAGGCTCCGGCCGGAACTCAGACACCGAATCCGAACAGCTGGGAAACTCGGAATCTGGCGATGCTCGACAACGCCGGTCTCAAGAAGGGTCTGAAACTGATGTGGTTCAGCACGGGAAAGGATGATTTCCTGATCGAGACGACCCGTTCGACTGTTGAGATGTTCAAGAAGCACGGCTTCAACGTGATGTATGAGGAGAGTCCGGGTGGCCACACCTGGATCAACTGGCGCAATTATTTGAACGCCTTCGCGCCCCAGTTGTTTCGCTAGTCTGACGATCTACGGTCCCCAGGCATGCTGAAGGCGGGTCGGCGATCGGAAGTCGCGTTCCAGCCCGGTAACGGGATCCATAAATGCGAGCCGCGAAGCAAGAAGCTGTAAGGGTGCGACGGCGGGTTGCGGTTCGTTGATTTGCGGGTACAGAAGGTCTCCTAGAATCGGGTGCCCGATCGAGTGCATATGGACCCGCAGTTGATGTTTCCTGCCGGTGTATGGGACCAGATGGAAAATCCCCAGACCCCCACGCGTCTCGATCAGGGTGATCTCTGTCTTCGCATTGAAGTGTCCGGTTGCAACGACCTTCTGCCGAAACCATGGATCTCCGGGCTCCATCCGGTTTTGCACCAACCACTGCCGTTCTTCTGGAACCTGTGCGACCAATGCGACTGCGAAGTACTCGCGCCTGATCTTGCCCGTTGCAAAAAGCTGGTGATAACGCGCTCGGCATTCGGCTTTGAGTCCGAAAAGAACGACGCCCGCCGTATCACGATCGAGGCGATGGAGCGGGACGAGAGATTCAATCCCCGTCCGTTGCTGCAGTCGATTCAATAACGAACGCGCGATGTGTTGCCCTGCCGGAGTGACCGGCATGCCGTGCGGCTTGTTCGCCACCAGGATCTGCTCATCCTGATAGAGGATGGTTTCTTCTTCGTCGCAAGGGGGCTCAAAGGGAACTTCTTTCACGTAGAAGATCATCTGCCCGTGACGATACGGGGTATCGGGGGTAATGGGAGTTCCGGAAGCAGCGGTGACGATGCCTCGATCAATGCGGTCTCGCCATTTTTCCGCAGGGATGTGGGGAAACTTCTTCACAAGGAAGTCCAGTATCGTTGCCGGGGGACAGTTCAGTTTCGGCAGATAGACCCGTGAATGAGCCATGGGGAATCATCGCATCGTTCGATGAGATACTCACTAAGGCTTTGCGATGCAGGAACGATTACCGATCTACGACATTGAGCACCAGATCGTCACGGGACTCCAAACGAACCGGCGGCTCGTGCTGCAGGCGCCCACGGGGTCGGGAAAGTCCACGCAGGTCCCACAGATGCTTCGGAAGCACGGGTTCCTTGAGCGCGGCCAAGCCGTCATTTTCCAACCCCGGCGTCTGGCCGCGCGTTTACTTGCGTCGAGGGTTGCACGCGAACTGGGTGTCGAGCTCGGCAGGGAAGTGGGATACCAGGTCCGGTTCGAAAGCGTGGTGAGCGCGGCGACGCAGATCAAGTTCGAGACAGAAGGCATTCTGCTCAGACAGATGATTCAGGATCCCGCCCTCACCGGGATCCAGGTGCTTCTTTTCGATGAGTTTCACGAGCGGCATCTCTATGGCGATATCACCCTGGCCCGAGCGCTGGAGATCCAGGAAAGCCTTCGTCCGGATCTAATTCTGGTGGTCATGTCGGCCACGCTGGACGCCGTGTCGCTGCAAAAATACCTCGACCCTTGCGTTGTCCTGTCATCGTCCGGACGTGTGCATCCGGTTTCGGTCGAATACTTACCACGACGGATTGGTTTAAACGGCCCGCCGGTTTGGGAATTGGCCGCCGATGCGTTTTGCGCGAATGCGCAAAACGACGGCGATGTTCTCATCTTTATGCCCGGCGGATACGAGATTCACCGGACGATTGAGGCCCTACGTCACCGGGCAGAAGCGAAAGGGTACCTGCGGCTGCCGCTTTATGGAGAACTCTCACCGAAAGATCAGGACGCCGCGGTCGCCCGTTACGACCAGCCGAAGATCGTTGTCGCAACAAACGTTGCCGAGACGTCGATCACGATTGATGGCGTTCGATTGGTGATTGATGGGGGACTGGCACGCATTCCTCGATACGATCCGAACCGCGGTATTAATACGCTTCTGACTGCTCCGATCAGCCAGGCCAGCGCGGACCAGCGAGCAGGGCGGGCGGGCCGGACAGCTCCTGGGAAATGTGTCCGGCTTTGGTCGCAAGCGGAGCACAGCGAGCGCCGTGTGCGCGACATTCCCGAGGTCAAGCGGCTCGATTTGTCGGAGGTGGTGCTGACGCTGAAAGCTTCCGGCGTTGAGAATCTTCGGACGTTTCGCTGGCTCGAACCGCCCTCAGAAGCTGCGCTGCTGGACGCCGAGCAATTGCTTTTGGATCTGGGCGCCCTCGAACAAGGTTCAGGGGAACACAGTCGCGTCACTGAACTGGGCCGCAGAATGCTGGCATTTCCCGTGCAGCCGCGATACTCGAGAATGTTGCTTGCAGCGCAGGATTTCGGTTGCGTTTATCAGGCGTGCCTCGTTGCCGCCCTGACGCAGGGCCGCGATCTTCTTGTGCGAAACGTGAGCAAGGAAGTGGCATTGATGCGGGAAGAAATCTTTGGCACGGAGGAATCGCAGACATCGGATTTTCTTGTTCTGATGCAGGCATGGGAATACGCGTTGCGGAATGAATTCCAGTTGGACGCGATGAAAGGGGCCGGCATTCACGGCATCGCCGCGCGTCAGGTTGGCCCGCTTCACGACCAGTTTCTCACCATTGCAAGAAAGCAGGGCCTGGACGTTCGAAACGTTCCGGTGCCGGATGACGCATTAAGCAAATGCATTCTGATCGGGTTCAGCGATCGTGTGGCGCGTCGCATTGACGACGGGCAGCGACGATGCGAACTGGTCCATGGTCGGCGCGGCACGTTGGCCCGTGAAAGCGCTGTCCGCCAGAGTCCGCTTCTGGTTATTGCCGAGATAGACGAGATCGGTGGAAAAGTGGGTGACACCAGCACTGTGTTATCGCTTGCGACGGCCATTGAAGCGGACTGGCTTCAAGAGATGTTCCCCGCAGACATCCGTGCAGAGACTAGTGTCGCTTTCGATACGGTGTCCATGCGAGTTCGTGCTGACGACGTCGTGCGATTTCGCGACCTGGTCATCTCGACACGACGGCGGGATTGTGCACCGTCGGACTCAGCCGCGCGGCTCCTGGCTGAAGAAGTTCTGGCTGGCCGGTTGAAGCTTTCCAAGTGGGACCACAGCGTCGAACAATGGATCATCCGGTTAAATCGACTTTCTGAATGGTGTCCCGACCTCGGACTCAGCCCGATCGGAGCCGAAGAACGCCGACACATCATCGAACAGCTATGCCATGGCGCTCTTTCGTATAAGGATTTCAAAGACCGTGATGTCAAACCTACCGTGCGATCCTGGCTCGCGCCGTGGCAATGCGACCTGTTGGAGAAATACGCGCCGGAACGCGTGACTCTGAGCAACGGTCGAACGCCAAAAGTGACCTATGAAGATCAGGGTGCGCCGTTTATCGCGTTGCGGATCCAGGAACTCTTCAATGTTGTCGAAACGCCACGCATTGCACAGGGCAAGGTCCCGTTGAGCGTGCACATATTGGCCCCGAGCATGCGGCCAGTGCAGGTGACTCAGGACTTGGCTAATTTCTGGCGGGAACATTATCCGGGTATTAAGTCCGAGCTGAAGAGAAGGTATCCGAAGCACGAGTGGCGGTGAGCAAACCGAACACTTGTTCGGATATCGTGTGCTGTGCTAGGTTTGGCTTCGGACCTAATGAATAACCCCAAAGAGATCCACGGCCGCGGCGCCGCCAGCAATCCTGGAAATCGGTTTGAGAAGGCACATTACGTGCGCTCGGAGTGGGACGAGCCAGAAGATTCCTCTCCGGGGACCGTGCTGCTGAAAGACGTGTCGCGCACAATCATTGCGTATAACGACAGTCCTGATGTTGGATTCGACGCAAGCATCAATCCGTACCGCGGATGCGAGCACGGTTGCATCTACTGCTTCGCGCGACCAAATCACGAATACCTGGGATTCTCAGCCGGGCTGGATTTCGAGACCAAAATCCTCGTAAAGGAGAATGCGCCGGAACTGTTGCGGCGTGAACTCATGCTGCCTTCCTGGGAGCCTCAGCCACTGGCGATCAGTGGCGTTACGGATGCCTTCCAACCGATCGAGCGGCGTCTGAGGCTGACGCGCCGATGTCTGGAGGTGCTTGTCGAGTTTTGCAATCCGGTCGTGATTATCACGAAGAACGAACTGGTGACTCGCGATATCGACCTGCTCGCCGAACTTGCGCGACACGAGGCAGCGCTCGTGTTTGTTTCGATCACGTCACTGCGAAGCGAGCTTGCAAGAGAACTGGAGCCAAGAGCGTCACAGCCTCAGCGGCGCCTGGCGGCGATCGAAGCACTCTCTGCAGCTGGCATTCCTGTGGGCGTATTAGTAGCCCCGGTAATTCCGGGGCTCACCGACCATGAGATGCCGGGAATCCTTGCTGCGAGTCGCAAGGCAGGCGCCATTGCGGCTGGCTTTGTTCCGCTGCGATTGCCCTTCGGAGTGGCCGCTCTCTTTGAAGAATGGCTGACGCTTCACACGCCGGTGCAGAAGGACAAAATTTTGAATCGTGTGCGTGAAATCCGCGGGGGCAAGCTTAACGATCCTAACTTTGGAAGCCGCCTTCGAGGTCAGGGAGAGTATGCACGACACCTTCAGAGACTTTTCGAGGCGGCCTGCCGCAAGGTGGGCATCAATGATTCCCGGCCGCGCTTGAGCGTGGACTCTTTCCGTCGACCGGGTACTCAGATAAATCTGTTTACGTGAGGCTATTGGCTTCCGCCCATCGTCAGGACTTGGCCGCCTTCCATTTTTCCATTCATGAACATCCCGCCGTTCTTGCCATCTCGAAGCGGTCGATACGAGACCGTTATTTTGTCGCCTACCTTCAGCGTGTTTCTGGTCCAATTGCGGCGTTCTAAAAAGTTTGGACTCATTCCTTCGAAGCCATAGGTGTTCAGCGCGCCCTTTTCATCCGCCACATCGATCCAAATCCAGATGTGCGGGTTGGTCCATTCGACCAGCTTCACCGTGCCGGTGACGGTTTTTTCCTCGTTCATGTTGAATGCGGAAAACGAATGGTGCGCGCTCGCGGCGCTGGAGACTGCGATGACTACTGCAAGCAAAGCGATGAGCGAAAGGCGATAGCGGTTTTGGCTGGTGCTCATAATTGCCCTCATTTTGAATTTGGAACGGGAAGACTGAGATCGATACCGGCCTTGCCGCTGCTATCGACGGAATTGCGATTGTTCTCCTGGCAGATGTATTCCGTGATCGTCCACTCGCGGTGGCGTCGCAGATTGCTGCTTGTGGTATAGGGTGCCGCGAGAACAATCGGATCTGTTATCGTCGTCTCGATGGACATGTTGTCGGGATCGGCAAGCCGAAAGCGTTCGACAATCCGCATCTTTTCACTGGGGGAGACTCCGGGAGCGATGGTGATCTGTGGTGTAAACCCGACGGTTTCGACGACCAGTGTGTCGCCTTCCCAGCGTCCGACGGAGGTTCCAAAGAATTTTGGATCGGGATCACTGGGTAGTT
>DASTBJ010000572.1:0-15210 GCA_035712125.1 Terriglobia bacterium | reverse complement strand
GAAGGACAATTCGAGAAAGCAGCTTGCCGAGAACGGTATCGAAGTGCGCCAGTGAGAACACCAGCATGCCGATGATCATGACCACGAACAGGAAGCTCGTGCCGCACCGTGGGTGCAGGGTGGAGAACCGGTCTGCGTTCTCAACAGTCAGGGACTCCCTGGCTTCAAAGTTGTAAACGGTTTTGTGCTCCGCTCCGTGGTATTCGAAGACCCGCCGCATGTCCTTCATCCACGAAATCATGAAGAGGAACAGGACGAATGTGGAGACGCGCAGGATGCCGTCGATCAGGTTAAAGAGAAGTGTGCTTTCGAATCCGAACCGGCTCTGAAGGAAGTTCGTCAGGAACAGCGGGAGGGCGATAAACAGAGCGATGTTGATGCCCAGGGCGAAAACGATGTTGCCGGCGATAAGCCAGGATGAAACCTTCTGCGGTTTCGTATCGGTCGACTCCGGTTTCGGGGCTTTCCCCTTCTCCTGCGCTTCGACGTCTTCAATGGCTTCCTCTGCGGAGAACCGGAGGGCCTTGATTCCAAGGACGAGCGCCTGGCCAAGCACTCCGATCCCGCGGAAAACAGGCAACTTGAATATTTTCCACTTCTCGCCCGCCGTCTTGAGTGGCTCCTTGATGATCCGGAAGCTGCCATCCTGCTTCCGAACAGCGACGGAGTAGCCCTGAGGCGACCGCATCATGACGCCTTCGATGACAGCCTGACCGCCCACAAGGACGTCCTTTCCACTCAACGTAACGTCGTCGCTGGAACCCAACGCCCAGGAGGTGGAAGTCAGAACGAAATGCTTGAAGTGACGGAAGATCAAGGTAGTAGTCCTCAACTCTTCTTGGCGTACTTTCGCTGGAACCTTTCGACTCTGCCGGCTGTGTCGACCAGCTTCTGCTTACCCGTAAAAAAAGGATGGCACTTTGAACAGATTTCCAAATGTATCTCCGGCTTCGTGGAGCGGGTCTTGAACGATTCCCCGCATGCGCACTTCACGACGGCCTCGACATAATTGGGATGAATGTTGGCTTTCATTACAACCCTCCGATTAAACCCTCAAGTCATTATAAGGATAAAGCCATTTCTGACAAGCTCCAGTGGTTGCAATGCATAGCGAAATCCGATACCGTACCGTTTTCGCAATATCGCAGGAGGAAACAACATAATGGTTAACCAACCCGGAAAACCGACCGGTACCGGTCGGTTTCCTGCCCCAAAAGAAGGTGGGGAGGAGGTAGGAAACTACGAAGATTTGTTAGATGAGTACGGCGCTCGTAAATTCGCAGAAGGCGAAGTCATGCAGGGTACCGTTCTGAAAATCACCAGTACGGACGTTATCGTGGATATCGGGTACAAGTCGGAGGGAGTGATTCCTGTTTCTCAGTTCATCGACTCTACCGGACAACTCACAGTCGCGATCGGTGACGTTATCGACGTGTTACTGGAAGACACGGAAGACTACGACGGGCACATTGTCCTTTCAAAGGAAAAGGCTGAGAAGGTCAGGATCTGGGAAGACGTCGAACGCGCCTACAACGAAGGGCTGATCATTCGCGGTCGAGTCATTGAGCGGATCAAGGGAGGACTCAAGGTCGATATCGGCGTATCCGCGTTTTTGCCCGGATCGCAGATCGATGTCCGGCCTGTGAAGAATCTCGATTCCCTGAAGGGAAAGGAAATCGAGTGCCGCGTGATCAAATTGAATCGCAAGCGGGGAAACATCGTTCTCTCGCGGAAGAGTGTCATTGAAAGTGAGTCAGCTCGCAGGAAGGCATTCACACTTGAAGTGCTGCGCGAGGATGCGGAGGTTCGCGGAACCGTCAAGAACATTACCGACTACGGCGTGTTCATCGATCTTGGAGGAATTGACGGCCTTCTGCACGTGACCGATCTCTCGTGGGGCCGGGTCAATCACCCGTCGGAGCTCTTCAAAGTTGGAGAAGAGATCACCGTTAAGGTTCTCAAGTACGATCGCGAAAAAGAGCGCGTCTCACTCGGTTACAAGCAATTGCAGCCGGATCCCTGGACACTCGTTCCGGACCAGTATCTTCCCGGTGTACGCGTCAGCGGAAAAGTCGTGAACATCACCGACTACGGCGCTTTTGTCGAACTGGCGCCGGGCGTCGAAGGTCTGGTCCACGTCTCCGAGATGTCGTGGAGCAAGCGCGTGAAGCACCCGTCGAAGGTGTTGCAGCTGGGGCAGGATGTCGAAGCTGTCGTTCTGGATGTCGATCTGGAAAATCGCAGGATCTCACTCGGGCTCAAGCAAACCGAACCCGATCCCTGGACGACTCTGGCGGAACGTTACGCCATCAACTCCGTCATCTCGGGCCGCGTGCGCAACCTGACCGACTTCGGCGCCTTCATCGAAGTCGAAGAGGGAATCGACGGACTGGTTCATGTCTCCGATATTTCGCCCCGGCGCATCAAGCATCCTTCAGAAATTCTCAAGAAGGGCGACAAGGTCGACGCGATCATTCTCAATATCGATACGGATAACCACCGACTCTCGTTGGGTATCAAGCAGCTTCAGCCCGACATCTGGGAACAGTTCTTTACGACGCACCAGCTCGGGGACAGCCTCAGGGGCCGGGTCGTTCGACACGCGCCGTTCGGGATTTTCGTAGAGATCGAAGAGGGAATCGAGGGACTTTGCCACGTTTCCGAACTCGAGAATGCCGATGCAAAGACCAAGGTTGAAGACCGCTTCGCGCTCGGCGACACGCTGGACTTCAAGATCATCAAGCTGAATCCGGCCGATCGCAAGATCGGGCTTAGCCAGCGCGCTACATCCGAAGATGCGGAGCGGAAAGAGTATGACTCCTACCGCGACGCGGCGGACGGCAGCGCTACACTTGCCGATCTTTTTCAGGCCAAGAACAATCCCTGAGTTCGAGGCGAACTATGCGTAACCGCGTGCTCTTCTGGCTCCTCCTTGGTGGAGGAGCCTTTATCCTTCTGGCCGTCGTCGCGCTGTCACTGATCCTGGCTTATGGCGGAGAGGGAAGCGGCGACTTCGCATTTGGCAACCGTATCCAGGTTGTGGATATCGAGGGAGAGTTAGTCGACTCTCGTCCGATCATCGAACAACTCAAGCGGTACGAAGACGCGAAATCCGTGCCGGCGATTCTCCTCAACGTGGATTCGCCTGGAGGCGGCGTTGCCGCATCACAAGAGATCTACACCGAGGTCAAGCGCCTCCGGGAAAAGAAGAACAAGGTGGTTGTCGCGTATATGTCTTCGGTCGGGGCGTCGGGCGCTTACTACCTCTCGGCTCCCGCCGACAAGATTATCGCCAATCCCGGAACGATCGTCGGCAGCATCGGTGTGATCGCCGAGTGGGTCAACTATGGCGACCTCCTCGCGTGGGCAAAGTTAAGGGACATCACATTCAAAACGGGTGAATTCAAGGATACCGGGAGTCCCACGCGCGAATTGACAGAACGGGAGAAGGTGTACTTTCAGGGGCTCATCGACGATATGTACGTCGATTTTGTCGAAGCGGTCGCGGCGGGCCGCAAGATGGATATGGATGCGGTTCGAGCGCTCGCCGATGGCCGTGTTTTCACGGGAAGGGATGCACGCGAAAAGAAATTGGTTGACGAGATCGGCAATTTTCAGGACGCTGTCGACCTGACCGCTTCTCTCGCTGGAATTGAGGGCAAGCCAAATTTGCTCCGCGTAACGCGCCAGCGGGTTACTTTGATCGACCTGTTGACGGGCGATGTTTCGGGTCTGAATCCGTTTGGAGCGCGGACACTGAAGTCCCAGGTTCGATTTCAATATTTGTGGAAATAGACTGTCCACCGATTCGAAGGGAGTAACACGGAATGACCAAGGCAGACCTCGTGGAAGAAGTGGCCAAGGTTACGGAGTTGACAAGGAAAGACTCGGAAGTCATCGTCGATACGCTGTTTGAAAGCGTCATCAAGGCTCTCCGAGTTGGCGATAAACTTGAAGTCCGCGGATTCGGCAGCTTCAGAGTCCGGCAGCGCAATGCGCGGGTCGGCCGGAATCCGAAGACCGGAGAAAAAGTGGAAGTTCCCGCGAAGCGCGTCCCTTATTTCAAGCCAAGCAAGGAACTCAAGGACCTCATTAACGACGACGGAACCTCCAACGGACCATTGCCTTCTTCGCTCCCCAGCTAGATGGAGTTCGTTTGGAGCCCGTGGCGCTATGACTACATAGCGGCCACGGGGAAGACGGCAACGTCGTGCGTCTTCTGTATTGGAGACGATCGAGATCAGGATGCAGGGCGGCTTGTCGTTTATCGCGGCAGCCTGAACTTCGTCATCCTGAATCTGTTTCCTTACACGTCGGGCCACTTCATGGTTGCGCCGTTCGTCCACACGGCTCGATTCGACGAAGCGCCGGCCGATCAGCTTTCGGAAATGATGCAACTGGCGCAACGCGGCATGCGTGCACTCAACACGCTCTACCGGCCGGAAGGTTTCAACATCGGCATGAACCTCGGGCACTGCGCCGGAGCGGGTATTCGTGAGCACTTCCATCTGCACGTTGTGCCCCGCTGGACAGGCGATGCGAACTTTATGGGAATTACCGGCGAAACGCGGGTTCTACCGGAAGAACTCGCGATTACCTATCGCCGGATGGCGGAAGTCTTTTAACCATTTGCCAGGCGTCGCGGCTTCCCGGGTAGTACTTCCTCAGCAATCGATCCATTTCGAATCCATTACGACGATAAAAGGAAATTGCACCTTCGTTTTTTGTGTCCACCTGCAGGTTATAGGCGGTCACACCGAGTTCATTCAGCGTTTTCTCTGAACGCGACAACAGACTGGATGCGTAGCCCCTCCGGCGGTAATCCATCAGGACATCCAGGGTAACCAGCGTCGCCGTCTTGCGTTTCCGGTCGACATCCATCAGGAGGAATCCGACAATGACGCCGTCCTCTTCAAGCACCAGCGTTTCTGCACCCGGACGGCTCATCATATGCTTCAGATCGAGTGCATCGTAGGCAATCTCGGGAGGAAAACATACCTGGTCGATGCTCAGAAGGGTCGGAAAGTCCCGGCTGGTCGCATGTCGGATGAGCGTTTTCATTGATGGAACAAAGACGCGCCGTTATGATAACAGGAACTATGGAGGATTGGTGAAGACCACCGCCGCGGCCATCCTCTTCAGCGTCCTTGCAGCCGGTCTGCTCTCCGCTCAAATCCCGATCCAGGAGATTCTTGGTCTCGAGGGAAGGTACGAGGACGCGAAGAGACTCACGCAGGAAAAACAGGACACCAATCAGTTTGTTTTCGCCCGTCTGATTTACAACGGACGTATTCCGGGGTACATCAAGAACTGGTACACCGATTACCCCGAAGGCGATCAGCACCTCATCTGGGCCTTAAGCCGGTTGACGCATCTCAATGTCGCCGAACACGAACTCGCGATTGCAATCACCGATCCGGAACTGTTTCGCTATCCCTTCATCTATACGAGCGAGCCCGGACAGATGATGCTGAACCCTGAAGACGCCAAAATTCTTCGGGAATACCTCGATCGCGGAGGGTTCTGGATGCTGGATGACTTCTGGGGAAGCTTCGAATGGGAAAACATGGTCGCGGAAATGAAGAAAGTCCTGCCGGATGCAGAAATTCGCGACATCCCGATGGATCACCCGATCTTCCACCAGTTTTTTGACGTCGATCGTCTGAAGCAGGTCCCAAGTCTGGCGTACACGTTCAACGGTGGTATCACGCACGAACAGGATGGATTTCATGCGCAGTGCAAGGGTATCTGGGACGAAAATGGCCGGCTTATCGTGGTCATCAATCACAACACCGATCTCGGCGATGCGTACGAGCATATGGATGTGAAAGAATACCCGTACGAATTCTCCAGCTACTCCTACCGTATCGCCGTTAACACGTTCCTCTACGCTTTATCCCATTGATCGCAGCAATCGTACTCACAGCCGGTAAGTCCGAGCGCATGATGGGGCATCCGAAAGCACTTCTACGGTTCCGCGGGCGGACGTTCCTGGAACATATCCTGGCGGCGATCAACGACGCAGGCATTACCTGCACGACAGTCGTTGTGGGACATCACCGAACGGAAATCGGCTCTGCCCTCCAGTTGCCGTCTGTCGTGTTCAACCCGGACTATGAGCAGGGAATGAGTACATCTGTCCAGGCCGGCCTGCGGGCTCTGCCGGCTGGGGCCGAAGGCGCGGGAATTTTCCTGGTGGATCACCCGTTAATCGACCCGGCAACGATTACCGCGCTCGTGGCACAACTGAAGCCGGGCCGCATCGTGCTACCCACTTATGGGGGGCGCCGTGGACATCCCGTGTTCTTCTCTTCGGACCTGTTCAGCGAAATCCTCGAACTGCGCCCGGACCAGGGGTTAAACGTCGTTGTGCGGCGCGATGCGCAAAGGATTATCGAAGTCCCGGCAGCCCACGCCGGTGTTCTCCGTGATGTGGATACCCCGGAAGACCTTGAGAAACTGCTCCACGAGAGCCGCTAGTTTTCTGTATATTTATTAGCGCAATCTTAGGAGGTTTTACGAATGGCAACGGGTGGCAAGCTCAGCAAGACGGCGCGCGCCAGTCTCGGTAAAGATAAAGATTCGATCCAACAGGGAAAGGCCTGCCCGCAGTGTACGACGCCCATGGTAGCGACTCGAGTGATCAAGTCCGCGGGGATGCCCGGTGGCATGTACTGGGTGTGTCCCAAAGACGAGTACCGGATGAAGACCTAATCCCTCTCTGTACAGGAATCTGCCCCTTTAGTAAGAAGTACTTGCGTAAAGTTTGTCACCGACGCCATAACTGATGGCGGAATGACTAACGACGACCCAAACGCGAATGCCAAACGCCTGGTACTGCTGTTTTGGGTTGTCGTGGCGTTCTACTACTTCGGCATCACGTACGACTACATTTCCAAGGAACTGCGTAACGACCGGTTGGCTGCTTACGTCCACTATGTCGTCCAACTTGCGGGCAACGAAACCCGTACCCCTCGGGAAATTCGGTCTCTATTGCTGGCCAAAGCCGATGAACTTTCGATTCCCCTGGCGCCGGAGGAGATCAAGATCGTGGGTAGCGGGTCGAACTTGAAGATTTCCCTGGGGTACGACGACACGATCCGTACTCCTATCCTTGCGATAGGTTTGTACACCAAACACTACGATCACGCTGTCGGTTATCGGGACTTGCGCTTTTAACCGGTTGGCAAGACTCACTTATACGCGGGGAACCCGGTGATGTGTTCTCCCAGGATCAATGTGTGGATATTGTGGGTTCCCTCATAGGTGTAGACGGACTCCAGGTTACACATATGCCGGAAGACGGGATATTCGAGCGTGATTCCGTTAGCTCCCATGAGATCGCGCGCTGTTCGCGCTGCCTGAAGCGCCATCCAGACGTTATTGCGTTTTGCCATGGACGTTTGCGCGAAATGCTGCTTGCCTTCGTCTTTGAGTCGCCCCAGCCGCCACGCCATTAGCTGAGCCTTCGTAATCTCGGTAAAGATTTCCGCCAGTTTCTCCTGCACGAGCTGAAAGCTGGCGATCGGTTGCCCGAACTGAGTTCTGCCCTTTGTGTAGTCAACCGCACATTCATAAACGGCCATCGCTGCGCCGAGGGCTCCCCATGCGATTCCGAATCGCGCCTGATCAAGGCACTTGAGCGGTGCCCGGAGTCCCTGCGCCTTCGGAAGGACGTTCGCGTCAGGAACAAAAACATCGTCCATGATCAGGTCCGAAGTGACCGATGCACGCAGAGAGAGCTTCTTTTTGATTTCAGGGGCCTGGAATCCTTTGGATTTCGTTTCGACAATAAAGCCTCGGACTATACCGGCCGTCTTTGCCCAAACGATGGCGAGGTCTGCAACGGAACCGTTCGTAATCCACCGCTTGGTGCCGTTCAGCACCCACCCGCCGTCGGCTTGCTCGGCGCGTGTCTCCATTCCTCCGGGATCTGAACCGTGGTCCGGCTCCGTGAGGCCAAAGCAACCGATTTTTTCACCCTTAGCAAGATGAGGAAGCCATCGATCTTTCTGTTCCTCTGAGCCGAATTCATGAATGGGGAACATGACCAGCGCACCCTGCACGCTTGCGAAGCTGCGAAGACCGCTGTCCCCGCGCTCCAGTTCCTGCATGATGAGTCCATAAGCCACGTTATTCATGTTGGCGCAGCCGTATTTTTCCGGAAGGTTCGCGCCGAACAGCCCCAGCGATGCCATCTCAGAGATGAGGTTCGATGGAAATGTGGCGTCTTCGAAATGCTGGTCTATCGTAGGCAGGACTCTCTGCTCAACAAAACGCCTGACAGTGTCCCGGACGAGACGTTCTTCTTCCGAGAGCAGATCATCGATGCGGTAGAAATCCACTCCTCTAAACGGCATAAGCCCCCCGGCGAAGAAGGTATCATAGCGGGGTGAAACCCGATTCCGCGATCGAGATCATCCGCCAGTTGCGTCGAAAGGGACATGATGCCTACCTCGTGGGGGGATGCGTGCGCGACATGGTGATGAAGATCGAACCCTCGGACTATGATATTGCGACTAGTGCCCCGCCTGACGAGATCATGAGAATCTTTCCACACACCGAGCCCATAGGCGCCCAATTCGGTGTCGTGCTCGTCATTCTTCGCGGTCACCCGTTCGAGGTTGCGACGTTCCGATCCGATGAAGCCTATGTCGATGGCAGGCGGCCAACGGCCGTTTCCTTCACGGACGCGAAGACGGACGTCCTTCGTCGTGATTTCACCATAAACGGCTTGCTCTATGATCCTGAACGACAGGAGGTGATTGATTATGTCGGCGGCGAAGCCGACATTCGCGACCGGATTGTTCGGGCGATTGGCGATCCGCTAAAACGTTTTGAGGAAGACAAGCTGCGCCTGCTCCGCGCCGTTCGCTTCGGGGCACGACTCGGTTATTCCATAGAACCGGAGACGTGGTCGGCTGTACGCCGCATGGCGCCTCAGATCAAGCGCGTCAGCGCGGAACGAATTCGAGACGAACTATCCCGGATCCTCACGGAAGGAAATGCTGCTGTTGGATTTCGAATGCTTCACGAATCGGGGATGCTGACCGAGGTCCTTCCACCGGTCCTGTGGACGGCACACCTCGAGCGCTGCCTGGCGTTCCTCCCTGCAAAAGCCGCTAAGGACTTTGCATTCGCTGTATTGCTGCATGACGCGGCTCCACAGCACGTTCGCTTTATTGTCGACGATCTTCGGATGTCCGGATCCGAGGGACAACACGTGCTCAATCTGATTCACGGCTTGCCGAAGTTTAGATCGCTGCCTCTCGAGCCGGTGCACGCCGTGAAGCGGTTTCTGCGACTGTCTCGCTTCCAGGATTACCTGGAACTTGCGAGGATTTGCGAAAGTGCCGGTGAAGGTGATCTCCGCGGTTATAATTTTGCTCTCGAGAAGAGAGCGCAGTGGTCCTCCGAAGAGTTGGCCCCGCCCCCGCTGATTTCCGGCAATGAATTGATTTCCATGGGACTCACTCCTGGTCCTCTTTTCAGAGAAATCCTGACGAGAGTGGAAAACGAACAACTCGATGGGCGGCTGACGACAGCGCAGCAGGCGCTGGATTTCATCGCAACGGAGTATCGAACATGAAACTGATTTCCGTCTTACTGCTTGCTCTCAATCTCAATACGGCAACGCCGAAGCAGCTTGAGGCTTTGCCGGGAATCGGTCCTGTCCTGGCACAAAGAATCGTGGACTTTCGCGCGAAGAAGGGCGGATATAAGCGTATCGAAGAACTTCTTGCGATACCGGGTATCAGTGAGAGGAAGTGGAAGGTTTTGCGCGATTATCTGACGGTTCAGTAGGTTTGGGGTCATCACCGCCAAACAGCCTGCCGAAGAATCCACCAACGTCTTTGAAGAACCCTGAGACGGGCTCAGGCTGCGGCCGGCCGCAGCGAACCGAGGAGCCCACGCTTCCCGCCAGGAAGGACTCAACGTAATCGTTGGCGCAACCTTTAATGGGTACTTCGCTGCTGTCGTGCTCGACGGTCACCTGGGCCACGCTGTCGGGGGGCTGGAAGTACATCGCGTCCAGGTCACGCGGCGGATAGAGTTCCTGCGCCTTCAGCATAAAGTCGGTCCAGATCGGCAATGCGGACCGGGCGCCTTCGATGTTCAGGTCCGTGTTGTCATCGAATCCAACCCAGGCGATCACAACATAGTCTTTCGTGTAGCCGGCAAACCATCCGTCACGGGACGTTCCCGTCTTGCCTGCAGCGGGTAAAGTGAATCCTCGCGCGCCGACTCCGACCCCTGTTCCGTGTTTGATGACACCTTCCATAATGCTTGTCATCAGGTACGCGACCTGAGGCGACAGCACGCGCGTCTCAGGATACTTGTACCGGCGCAATACCGTACCGTCGGCGGCCAGCACGCGAGCCAGAGCGTGCGGCTCCAGCCGCATCCCTTCGTTGGCGAATACGGTGTATGCCCCCGCCATTTCCAGTGGCGTCACTTCAAACGCTCCGAGAGCAATGGAGGGATATCCTTTGATCTTGGCGTTCAGCCCGGATCGCTTGGCCAGATTCGCGACCTTTTCGTAACCAATCGCTTCGGCGATCTTGATTGTCGGGACGTTCAGCGAATGCTCGAGTGCGTAACGAACGGTGACGAGGCCGTTGTACTGCTCGTGGTAATTGTTGGGCTCGTAGGTCTTCTCGCCATCGTAGAGAAACACCGTCTCAACGTCTTCGACCAGGGTTGCCGGAGTGATGCACTCCTCGATGGCGCCTGCGGGGCCAAGTTGGCTCAACTCCAGAGTGTCAGGGATATCGTCGCCCCCGACGTCGTTGAGATGTTGTTCGCACTGTTCAAACGCAGCGGCGTACGCAATCGGCTTGAAGATGGAGCCGGGCTGCCGGAACGCATGGGTTACCCGGTTCAACTGGCTTGTCGCATAGTTCGCGCCGCCGGCCATGGCAAGGATCCCCGCTGTCTTGCGGTCGAGCACGATGATAGAGCCCTGCGCTTCGGGAAGTTGGTTTCCGGGTTTTCTCTTCTTGTTCCGCTCCGCCACCACCGTGTTGACTTCGTTCAGGCCCTTGACCAATGCGTCGACTGCGGCTTTCTGAAGGTCGGGATCCATCGTGGTTTCGATCCGCAATCCATCATTGTTCAGGGCGTCCTCTGAAAAATCCTTCAGGAGGCTGTCGCGGATGTAGTCGACCAGGTATGGGGCGCCGCTCGTGTCCACCTTGTTCAGGGCGGCAAGGGTCAGTTCTGATTCTTTCGCATTCTTTGCTTCGTCGGGCGTGATGAATCCCAGCCCGGCCATCGCGTTCAACACGAGGTTTCTGCGCTCTTTGGCTTTATCAGGGTGTTTAATCGGGGAGAATTGTCCACTCGCTGCCGGAATGATCGCAGCCAGCGTGGCGGCCTCCGGCAGATTGATCGCCGTCAGGTCTTTCCCAAAATACGTGGCCGCAGCTTCTCCGAATCCCTTGATCTGGAACGAACCGCGCGCGCCGAGGTACACATCATTCGCGTACAAGGTAAGAATCTGTTCTTTTGTCAGGCGCTGTTCGAGCAGGAACGCGATGAAGATTTCGTGCGTCTTGCGGATGGGCGACCGCTTCAAGCGCGTTTCCGGCAGGAAGAAGTTGCGCGCCAGTTGCTGGGTGAGAGTGCTCGTGCCCCGCATCTGGCTCAGCTTTGGAAAGCTCTGTACAACGGCGCCGGCAAGACGGATTGGATCGATGCCGAAGTGTCTGTAGAAGCGGTTGTCCTCTGCGGCGATAAGAGCATTTACAAGGGCTGGCGGGAGTTCCTTAAACGCAACAATGCGTCGTTTCTGGCGGGAGTCATCCGACAGGCCTGTCACCAGTTCGGCCGGCAAAAGTGTTTCGGCCAGCTCTCCTCCCTTGGCTTTCTTGATCGCTCCAAGGCGATCCCCATCGAAGCGAAGTTGAATCGCGTCACCGCCGGCCGGACGGATTGTAAGGAGGCGTTCCTTGACGAGTTCATAGGTCCCGGCGCCGGGATGCGCGGAGCCCTCCGGCTCGAAACCCGCATGCTGCAGGCGCGTGATGACAGCCTCCCGCGTCAGTTTTTGACCACCATAAATGCGGAATGGAGCGGCATAAAGGCTGGCTGTCCTCTGAAAAACCTCTCCCCCAAGGCGGCGATCGATCACATCGGAATAATAGCGATAGTAATAGAGCGTCGTTCCAGCGACGATGATCAGTCCGAAGAGGAAGACGGCCAGGACGACCTTAAATACAGGCTTCCGAAGCCAGGCAGTCGTGAATAACTCTTTCCCAGCCTTGCGAAGGTTCATGGGGGGCATTATAGCATCGGGACACGCAACGCCTTGACAACCTGCATCTACAGCCCTACGATCCGCTAAGTCATTGAATTTGGGAGGACCCCGATGCGGCGAATTGCCCCCCTGCTTTTTCTCGGCGTTGTTATGGCCAGTGTGTTCACCATAACCGCAAGACCTTCCGATCAGATTATTCAAGGTCCGGAGATCGAGCAGTTTCTCCGCAGGGCGCGGTTTGTCGCCAGGGAGCCGCTGGGCTCGGGCGTCACCGAATCTCTGAAGGTCACCCTCGAACTGGATGGACGCCAGGAGTTTGCTGTTCTTAAAACGATCGATCAGAAGAGACCGGGCGCACAACTCAATGCGAACCGTCAAATCGAGATTGATTTCCAGGACAGCTGGCGGACGGAAGTCGCAGCTTACGAATTCGACAGGCTGATCGGGTTGGGTATGGTGCCCGCCACTGTTCAGCGAACATCACCTTACGACAGCCGGCCGGCATCCCTCCAATTATGGGTTGAAGCGTCCATGTCCGAGGCAAAGCGGCGGCAGAAGGCGATCATTCCTGCGGATGCGAACAGGTGGGCAAACCAGTTGACCTCCATGGCCATTTTTGATGCGCTGATTTTCAATACGGACCGTCATCCGGACAACCTGCTGATCTCCGACACGTTCGATGTTCGTTTGATCGACCACTCGCGATCGTTTCGTCCGAACGCGGAATTGCGCAACCAGGATGATCTGACGCGCTTCCCACGGGCGGTCATCGAAAAGGTCAAGCTGCTCGACAAATCAACCGTCGAGAAGCACCTCGGAGATTACCTCAGCCTGACGCAGATCGACGGTTTGATGAAACGGCGCCAACTCCTCCTGGACCTTGTCGCGAAATTGTCCAAGCAGTACGGAGAACGCGCGGTGCTTTTCCCCTGAAATCCGGCGATAGTGATTGAACGTGTGTTGCATTTAAGACCCGGCGATTTTCGACGCGGGTTTCCCCTTTTCGCTTACTACTTCCTGATTATCGCGAGCGCGCAGATTGGCCAGATCGCTCGCGATGCTCTGATTCTTGACCGCTTCAGCGCGCTCCAGTTGCCCTATCTGGATATCACCGTCGCAATCCTTATCGGTCTTGTTGTCGCTGTCTACATTCGACTGGGTCGCAGGACTACGCTCAGAAATCTTCTCGTCGGCAGCCTTTGCGTTTTCGTCGTAACGGTGAGCGCTCTCTGGTGGGCAATTCATTTCTATCAGCCCCCATGGGTGTTTCTCGTATTGTACGTCTGGATCGGAATCGTAGGGGTTATGGCTCCGGCACAGGTCTGGACGCTGGCAAACTTCGTTTGGACCACGCGAGAGGCAAAACGTCTTTTTGGAATGCTGGGCAGCGGTGGAATTCTCGGGGGCGTTTTCGCGGGATTCATCTCCGCGAGAATAACCGATGCCTATGGAGCCGAAAGCCTGCTGCTTCTCATGGGTATTCCGCTCGTTGCCGCCGCCTGGGTTGTGATTGTGGTTTGGGAGCGGCGGCCTCCGGGATCGTCCGGCAATTCCGTCGTTGCCGGCAGCGGTCCGCAGAATCTGCTCGACAGTCTTCGCCTGATCACAGAGTCCCCGCATTTGCGCGTCATAGCAACGCTGGTGTTTCTGTCGTCCGTGGTTGCAACCATCGCCGCCTGGCAGATGAAAGCTGTCGCACAGGCGACGTTTGTTTCGAAGGATGCGCTTGCGGTTTTCTTCGGGAACTTCGACGGCTACGTCTGCCTTGTCGCGCTTCTGGCGCAGTTATTTCTCACAGGAAAAGTTCTCCAAAAATTCGGAATCGGAGTCGCGCTCGCAGCACTGCCATTATTCCTGTTTGCAGGTTCGTTAGGCGTTGTGATCTGGGGTTCGTTGTGGGCCGTCGGTTTCGCAAAGGGTAGCGATCGCGTCTTCCGCTATTCGCTCGATACCGCAGCCCAGCAGTTGTTGTATCTGCCCGTATCGGCTCGAGTGAAGATGCAGGTCAAATCGTTCATCGACACCGTCATCTGGCGATTTGGGGGAGGGTTCGCAGGAGTCGTGTTGCTGATCTTTTCGACAGGACTGGGATTGAGACCAGCACAGGTTGGGTGGGTAAGTCTGTTTCTCGTTTCGGTGTGGCTGGCGACCGCCGTCAGCGCTCGTCGCCAATATATCGCCACCCTCGGCGACAGCATCCGACAGCTCGAATTCGATGGCAGCGGCAGCGCCGTTGCGGTGTTGGACAGCACAACGTCCAACATCCTCATCGCCAAGCTTCGTTCGACGGATACGAACGATGTTCTGCATGCTCTAAACCTCTACGAGATGGGACAGCATCAACTTGTGCTGAGCGCTGTTCAGGGCCTGCTCGACCACCCTGTTGCATCGATCCGTTCAAGGGCGATCTCCGTGCTGCGGGAAGCCGGCGATACATCCGTCCACGAAACGATTCTCAAACTCCTGCACGACGAGGACCTGGGAGTTCGGACCGAGGCGCTGAGTTACGTCTCTGCTCACGACCATATTGATCCTATTGCGAACATCGCCGAACTGGGCGGATTTGCGGACTTCTCCATCTGCTCCGCAACGATTGCATTCCTGGCCCGGCCCGGCGAAGCACAGAACATTGTCGCTGCGCGCGTGATGCTCAATGTGATGGCCGGTGACTCCGGTGAAGGGGGCGTGTCGTCCAGAAGGGCAGCCGCGCAACTCATTGGCAACTTGCCCGACTACTTTGAATCGCAACTCGCCGCGCTTTTGAAGGACAAGGATATCGACGTCGTTCGGTATTCCATTCGCTCGTTCGGTAGTCTTCGCAAACACACGCTCTTACCGATCGTCATTGAGCGTTTGGAAGATCCACTACTCGCCGGAGAAGTGCTGGATGCTCTCGCTGCATTCGACGATTCCATTCTTGATGCTCTCCGGGGTTACCTCGACGACTCCTC